>RECL01000160.1 GCA_007694025.1 Spirochaetaceae bacterium | reverse complement strand
GTACTCGCTGGTGAGCTCCTCCAGCTGGTTGCGGTAGTAGCGCAGGTAGTCGGGTGATCCGTACGAGCGATGGTTGCGGTCCCACGGAGAGAGGTAGACGCCGAAGCGCAGCGAACGCTCGCGGCACGCGTCAGAGAGCTCGCGAACGACATCACCCTGGCCCGATCGCCACGCGCTGTGCCGCACCGAGTGATCGGTGTAGCGCGACGGCCAGAGGCAGAAGCCGTCGTGATGTTTGCACGTGAGGATCAACCCCGCCATGCCGCCGTCGGCCGCCGCGCCGGCGATCTGGTCGGCGTCGAAGTCGGTTGGAGCAAAAACGTCGGGCGATTCGTCGCCGTACCCCCACTCCCGGTCGGTGAATGTGTTCACCGTGAAGTGCACGAAGCCGTAGTACTCCATCGCGTGCCACGCGAGCTGCCGCCGCGACGGTGTCGGCACGCAAAGGGCGCCAGTCGGGTTCGTCATCTGCTCCTCCTCAGGTGCTCGACCTTGCGTGCACGTCACGGATCCGCCTGGCGAGACGCGTCTTTGCCTCGTGAGTCGTCACAGCCTTCATGAAACCAGAGTCTGACTAAGTCGTCACTTAGTCAATGACCGATCGGCAACTCCGGTGACGCGGTGAAGCCGAGGTCCGGACGCCGCCGGCCTGGATCGGTCGATTCACTCGAGCGTCGCATGCCGATGTCGTGGGCGATCGGAGCGGAGTTTGGTATGATCGGGAATCGGCGCTCAGACGCCATGGGGGAGCAATGAAGTCCGACCTGCCAGGCGAGGCGCAGTGTAAGCGCGCCTCTGCCGTCTTCAACGAAGTGCACGAGCCGGGGTATCGCTACGCGATCCGCAAGAAGATCGGCAAGCGGCCGGTCCAGGACTTCATGGAAGCGGACGAGCTCTGGGAGGGGTTTCCCGACACCTGGGAAGAGAACGTCGTCAGCATGTTGATCATCGGCTCCCTGTTCGGCAGGGCCGATCGCGTTGCGGGGTTCCTTCGCGGTACGAAGGAGGAGTTGCGGGGCGATCTCCTGCCGATGGTCCGGCTCTGGCGCGACCGGCCATGGGTCTGGGCCTTTGTGCAGGTAGTGGAGGATCTGGGTGACCGGCGGTTGGTCGTGAAGCCGATAGGCGCTGCTCCGTCCACGTGGGTCAACCCCGACGACTGGGGTCCGATGATCGTCTATTCGCGGACGATGACGCAGAACCACGACAACGGGATCGAACTCTTCTTCATTCAGCTGGTCGACATCGGGCCGGTCTTTGTGACCAACGGTGCGGTCATTCCGCTTCGTAGCTTCAGGCCGACCGACGCGCTCTTCTATGCCGATGTCGTCGCGAAGGCGGGGCTGCCTTCGGGCACGATTCGGCTTCTGGGTGTGCCCGACGACGCGATTCCGGTGACCGACATCGCTGCAGACGACACCGTCGCGTTCCTGGCGCTCTTCCGCTATAGCAACACGCCGGCGGTGAGAACGCCGCGCGGTGAGCCGGGCAGGTTCACCGCGGTGGTTGAACTACCCGACGGTGCCGATGTGTGGTCCGAGCAGCCGTGGCACGACACCGCGAACGCGGCCGGTGAGCGCGTGGCGGCCACGGTGATAGACGCCGATGCAGCGGCAATCGTCTTCGGCGAAGGCTCGCCGATGTACGATCCCACCGTCTACCTGTCGCGCCCGACCCGATGTGCTTTCCTGGACGCGCGCACGCGCGAAGCGTACGACCGCGGCCGCGCGGCGACTGCACGGCTTCTGGCCTTTCCCGCCGCGCCGGACGTTGTCGCGTCGTTTGTCGCGTTGGGCGCCGCCGTAGATATCTGCGGGCTCGACGAATCGTTCCAGGACGAGTGCGGCGTGCTGCGCGCACGCTTCGAAGAGCGAATCGATGTTGCGGGATCGCCCGTCGACGCCGACGACGGCGAGCAGCTCCCATCGTCGATCGATGAGACGCGCGCGATCATCGACCGACTGGTACGCGGCCACAACGAAGGGATTCACGAGGACGCCGCTGCAATCGCGGCCGACCTGGGCGTCGAGCCCGCCGTGGTCGATTCGCTGCGGCACCAGCTGGAGGCGAGCCTGTCGCGCATGGACGTCGGGATGGGCAATGTAGCGGCCGACCGCTTCGGCCTCTCCCCGCGCGCGTTCGCGACACTCTGCCGCGCAGCGGTTCCCGCGGTGGACGGGGTACTGCGGCTGCGCGACGCGCAGGAGCTGCGACCCTCAGCGCAGCTGATCACAACGACCCGTTACGTGAGCGGCGTCGCGTGGCTCCTGGAGCGCGCGATCAACCGCGATGGGCTTCCCGCGACGCAGGCCGGCTACATCTCCCCGCGAGTCGTGACCGACGCGTACGACGACGCGATTGTCCGCGCGCGCTGGGAAGTTGCCACCGAGCCAATCTTGGATGGCGATGCGTCCGAGCGACTGCGCGAGCACCTGCGCCCACGCAGGGAGGTCGACCTCCCGCCGCTGTTGCGCGTGCGTCGTCTGGCCGAGGACGCTGATCTGCTCCTGCTCTCCGGAAAGGCCTTTGTCCCGACCGATGCCGCACGCGAACTGGTGGACGACCCGGTCGCGCTCTACCTGCACCTGATCGCGACCGCGTTCCGTACCTTCGACTGGGACCCGCCCGGCCGGTTCGACCCGCCACCCAACCTCCACGCGATGAGCGGCTTCCTGTACTACGCTGCCGGAGAGCTCTGCGACGCGCGGCGGCCGGTTTCGGCCGACGATCCCGACGCCGACTGGGTGCCGATGCAGATGCTTGCCGACCGCTTCATCGCCGCAGTGCCGCCGATCGCCGAGGCGGTCCGTCGCGACGCCGAAACGTACCGCGAAAGGGACGGGGTCGGGCTTGGTATGTGGTTGCGCATAGGAGTCCAGATCGGCTTCGCCGAGAACTTCGCCGGTGGGTTCGGCCTCCTGGAGACGAAGGGCCCGATCGGCAAAGCTCCGCTCTTCCGGACGACGCACCTGTACGACCAGGTGTTCGATCGGGGATAGCCGGCGCGGTGGAGGTCACGCCCCCCACCGGTCCGCGCCAGGGATGCGCAGGGCCCGAAGGGGTCACGGCGCAGCCGGGACCGTAGCGGAGCGCAGCCCGGAGCAGCCCGATGACCCAGTGGGGGGTCACGGGTCCCACTGGGTCAGGCGCCCACCGATCCCTCCTGACGGCGGGGTTGCAGAAGAGGCCTCTTTTCGCGATTATCATGGGGCGGTCTGGCCTGCGACCAGCCGAGCGCGCCGGAGCCTCCGGCGACGCCCCATCAGAGGAGACGACTATGCCCCAGGATCGATACCTGTTCACATCAGAGAGCGTCAGCGAAGGACACCCCGACAAGCTCGCCGACCAGATATCCGACGCGGTGTTGGACGCGTGCCTGCGCGCCGACCCGGAGAGCCACGTCGCGTGCGAGACGTTCACGACCACCGGAATGGTCCTGGTGGGCGGAGAGATCACGACGAAGAGCGAGTACATCGACGTCCAGGAGATCGCCCGTGGCGTCGCGAAGAAGGTCGGCTACTCCGACCCGTCGTACGGTCTGGACTGGGAGAGTATGGCGGTCATGAGCGTCATCCACTCGCAGAGCCCCGACATCAACCAGGGCGTCAGCGGCACCGGGCTCTACGAGGGGCAGCAGGGGGCGGGTGACCAGGGGATGATGTTCGGCTTTGCGTGCGACGAGACGCCCGAACTGATGCCCGCGCCGATCAGTTTTGCGCACCAGATCCTGCGCTACGCGGCGGAGCTCCGCAAGGACGGGGCGATCACGTGGCTGCGCCCCGACAGCAAGAGCCAGGTCACCGTCGCGTACCAGGACGGCAAGCCCGCGCACATCGACGCGGTCGTCGTGAGCCACCAGCACGACGACAACGTTGGACACGACGAAATCAAGTCGACCGTGATCGAAAAGATCGTCAAGCCGGTGATCGGCAAGACCGGCCTCCTCTCCGACAAGACGCAGTACTACGTGAACCCGACGGGCCGCTTCGTGATTGGCGGACCGCACGGAGACGCGGGGCTGACCGGACGCAAAATCATCGTCGACACGTACGGCGGGATGGGACGTCACGGCGGCGGCGCGTTCAGCGGAAAGGATCCGTCGAAGGTCGACCGGAGTGCCGCGTACATGGCGCGCTACGTCGCAAAGAACGTCGTCGCCGCGGGTCTGGCGAAGCGGTGCGAGATCGAGCTCGCGTACGCGATCGGCGTTCCGTTTCCGATCAGCGTCACGGTCGACACGTTCGGCACCGGTGCCGCCCCGGAGGATGCGATCTCGGCGGCGATCCAGAAGGTGTTCGACCTGAGCCCGGCCGGGATCATCCGGACGCTCGACCTGAAGCGGCCGATCTACCAGAGCACGACGAACTACGGCCACTTCGGCCGCGCAGGGTTCCCGTGGGAGGCGACCGACAGGGTGGCCGCGCTCCAGAAGGAGATCGGGTAGGCGCGCCGCGCGATGCGACCGATGCTGGACGTCCACGCGATCGAGGAGCTCCTCCCGTCGCTGGTGCGGATCGCGGTCGACGCGGGCGTCGCGATCCGTGAGGTCTACGACAGCGACGATTTCCAGACCGAGCGCAAGGCGGACAACTCTCCGCTCACCCGTGCCGATACGCGCGCGCACCGCGTGATCGACGCGGGCCTGCGCGCGCTGACTCCCGACCTGCCGGTCCTCAGCGAGGAGGGGAGGCTTGCGCCCTACTCCGAGCGACGCGACTGGCAACAGTTCTGGATGGTCGATCCTCTGGACGGGACAAAGGAGTTCATCCGTCGCACCGACGAATTCACGGTCAACATCGCGCTGATCCAGGACGCCGAGCCGGTCTGCGGCGTCGTCTACGCGCCGATTCCCCGAATCGTCTGGGCCGGCATCGTCGGCGTGGGCGCGTGGAAGATGGCGGTGGGTGGTGATACAACGCCGGGGGGCGGGTTCGGTGCGCCGGGCGGTGACCCATCGCCGGATGGTGCCACAACCCCGGGCGGCGGTGCTTCGCTTGCTGGTGATGCTACCCCGGGCGGCTTCGACGTCGCGGCCGCGGGCACGCCGATCCGCGTCGCGACGCGCGACGACAGCTCGGTTCGCGTGGTCGCGAGCCGCACGCACATGAACGCGGAGACCCGCGACTTCATCGACCGGATCCGCGACGACTTCGACACCGTCGACCTGCTGAACGCCGGGAGCTCGCTCAAGCTCTGCTTGATCGCCGAAGGCCGCGCCGACATCTACCCGCGCCACGCGCCGACAAGCGAGTGGGATACCGCCGCCGGGCACGCGGTGATCCGCGCCGCCGGCGGAGAGATCTACCAGGCGGGGCCCGATGCCGAGCTTGCCGCGGGCGCGGCCGCGGGCGCGGGGGCGGGGGCCGGGGGGCCGGTCGATGGCGGTGGGGATGCCGCCACTCGCGTGTCCGCCTCCGGTGAGGAGCCCCAGCCGGCGCCGCTTCGGTATAATAAAGAGAACCTGCTCAATCCGTGGTTCGTGGTCCGCGCGTGGTAGCGGCGACAGGAGCGCTCATGGTATACGGAATCGGAAACCCGCTCATCGACGTCGTGATCCGCGTCGACGACAACGACCTGAGCCGGCTGGGTCTGGACAAAGGGATCATGCACCTGGTCGATGAGGAGCGGCAGGCCTGTATCCTGGAGACGCTCGCAGGGCGCGAGCGGACGCTTCGCCCCGGCGGGTCGGCGCCAAACACGCTCCTGGCATTGGCCGGGCTGGGCGTGGACGCGGTGATCTCCGGTAAGATCGGCAACGACGACTTCGGCCGGTCGTACAACGACCAGGTCGCCGAGTACGGGATTACGTCGCGGCTGGTGATGGGTGATGGGATCACCGGATCGAGCGTGATCCTGGTCACCCCAGACGGCGAGCGCACGATGAACACGCATCTGGGGATGTGCCAGCGCTTCACACGCGCCGACCTGGATGAGCCGCTTCTGGAGCGCGCCGACTTCCTCTACTTCACCGGGTACATGTGGGACACGCAGGCGCAGAAGGATGCGATCCTTCGCGCGATGGAGATCTGCAGCGCAGCTGGCGCGAAGATCGTCTTCGACGTCGCCGACCCGTTCGCGGTCGAACGCTACCGCGACGACTTCCTGGAACTGATCGAGCACCGCGTCGACGTCGTCTTCGCGAACCGGCGCGAGGCGCAGATTCTCTACCGTACCGCCGACGGCGCGGCACCCCGGGACGCCGCTGCGCTGCTCGGGCGCCACGTCGGGATCGCCGTGCTGAAGGCGGGCAAGGACGGGAGCTACACCGCGCACGACGGCACCGTCGATCACACCCCGGGGCGACCGCTTCCCGTGGTCGACACGACGGGCGCGGGCGACATGTTTGCCGCCGGGTTCCTGGCGGGTCTTGCTACCGACCGGTCGCCGGCCGAGTGCGCCCGGATGGCGGGACTCCTGGCCGAAGAGGTGATCGCGCAGATTGGGGCGCAGTTCCCGGTCCACCGGATCCGCGCGCTGAAGAGCGAGCTTGTCGGCTGACAGTGTCGTACCGCCTTTCGCACCTGGATGAACTGGAAGCCGAAGCGATCTACGTGATCCGCGACGCGTACGCGCAGCTCGAGCGACCGGTGCTGCTGTTCAGCGGTGGCAAGGACTCGATCGTGATGGCGACGCTCGCCGCGCGCGCCTTTCATCCGGGGCCGATTCCCTTTCCGTTCCTTCACATCGACACCGGGCACAACTTTGCCGAGACGATCGCGTTTCGCGACCGCTTCTGCGGCTCCGATGGGCTTGGCGTGCGGCTGATCGTACGCACCGTGGAGGAGTCGATCCGCATCGGGCGTGTACACGAGCCCGTGCAGGTACCCGGCCGACCGGGGGCAGTGTCTCGTAACGCGCTCCAGACGGTGACGCTCCTGGATGCGATCGGCGAGTTCAGCTTTGACGGAGCGCTCGGTGGGGCGCGCCGCGACGAAGAAAAGGCGCGCGCCAAAGAGCGCTTCTTCAGCTTCCGCGACAACCACGGTCAGTGGGACCCGCGAAACCAACGCCCCGAACTCTGGATGACGTTCAACGCGCGGAAGAACCCGGGTGAAACCATCCGCGTCTTCCCGCTCTCCAATTGGACCGAGCTGGACATCTGGCGGTACATCGAGCGCGAGCGGATCGATCTCCCGTCGCTCTACTTCAGCCACCGGAGGCCGACGATCGTCCGTGACGGCGTGATCCTGGCCGTTGGCGATGCGGTTGTACCTGCTCCCGGTGAGCAGGTCGTGGAGCGGTCGGTGCGCTTCCGTACGATCGGTGACACGACGTGCACGGGTGCATCCGAAAGCGACGGCGTCGCGACCGTGGCCGACATCGTGCGGGAGATCAGGGCGACCCGGTCGTCCGAGCGTGGTTCCCGCGCCGACGACCGCACGAGCGACGCGTCGATGGAAGAGCGTAAGCGCCAGGGGTACTTCTGATGGCGAAGAGCAGCGAACTTCACGCAGCCCGCGGGAGTGACACCGCGGGCGTGGTCGACCCCTCCCCGCGCGAGCTCTTGCGCTTCACGACCGCCGGGAGCGTCGACGACGGCAAGAGCACGCTGATCGGGCGGCTGCTCCTGGACAGCCACGCCGTGCACGACGACCAGATAGACGGGTTGCGCCGCGCCGCGTCGCTGCGCGGTGAGACGGAAATGGACCTGGCGCTGATCACCGACGGGCTGAAGGCCGAGCGCGAGCAGCGCATCACGATCGACGTCGCGTACCGCTACTTCTCCACGGCCAGACGCAGCTTCATCATCGCCGACACGCCGGGTCACGAGCAGTACACGCGCAATATGGTGACCGGCGCGTCGACCGCCGACCTTGCGATCATCCTGGTCGATGCCAGGAGCGGTGTCCTCCCGCAGAGCCGTCGGCACGGACTGATCGCGTCGCTTCTGGGCATCCAGCACCTGGTGGTCGCAGTCAACAAGATGGACCTGGTAGAGTTTGCACAGGAGGTGTTCGACTCGGTTGTGGTCGAGTACACGGAGTTCTCCAGCAGGCTCGACATCCACGACGTGACGTTCATCCCCGTGTCGGCGCTCCACGGCGATAACGTCGTCACGCGTAGCGCGCGCACGCCGTGGTACGACGGCCCGAGCATCCTCCACCATCTGGAGACGGTCACGATCAGCGCGGACCGGAACCTGGTCGACTTCCGCTTTCCGGTGCAGACCGTCATCCGTCCGCACCAGGATTTTCGTGGCCTTGCAGGGACCGTGATCTCCGGTACGATCAAGCCGGGCGAGGCGGTCGTCGCGCTCCCTTCGGCGATCGAGACGCGCGTGAAGCGGGTATCGACGCACGCCGGCGCGCTCGATGAGGCGGTGGCCGGACAGGCCGTGGTGATCGAGCTGGAGGACCAGATCGACGCCGGTCGGGGCGATATGATCGTCCGCGCACACAACGTTCCGACGGTCGCGCGCGAACTGGAGGCTATGCTCTGCTGGATGGACGACGAGCGGCCGCTGTCGACGTCGACCGGCTACATCCTCCAGCACGGCCCGCGCGCGGTCCGCGCGCGCGTGACCGACGTGCTCTACCGGATAGACGTGGAGACGCTCCATCGCGTCACGGTCGACACGCTTCGGCTGAACGAGATCGGCCGCGTCGCGATCACGGCGAGCGCTCCGATCTTCTACGACGCGTACCACGACAACCGCGCGAACGGCGGCTTCGTGCTGATCGACCCGACCACGCACCGGACCGTCGCTGCCGGTATGCTCCGGCACGCATCGGACGCGACCGCTTCGCGCGGTGCTCCCTTCGATCGCGATGCGGGCGCGGGTGCCGCCGGCGCGCCCGGGGTCGGGCCGGCACCCGACGCCCCGGTCGCTGTGCGGCGCGGGCGGTCGGGGGCGGTGTCGCCGAATGTCGTCTGGGAGCCCGACGTTGTCGACCGCGACGCGCGTGAGGCGCGTAACGCGCACGCTGCCTCGGTAATCTGGTTCACCGGGCTTTCGGGCAGCGGCAAGTCGACGCTTGCGCGCGGGATCGAGTCGCAGCTGTTTGACGACGGCCGGCAGGTAATACGGCTGGACGGCGACAACGTGCGCCACGGCTTGTGCGGCGACCTTGGCTTCTCGGAGGCCGACCGTGAGGAGAATATCCGCCGCGTCGCCGAGGTCGCGAAGCTCTTCTTCGAAGCGGGCCAGATCGTGCTGTGCAGCTTCATCTCACCGTACGCGCGCGATCGCGCGTTCGCCCGGTCCCTGATCCCGGCGGGTCGCTTCATAGAGGTCTACGTCCGCTGCGACGTCGAAGAGTGCTCACGCCGAGACCCGAAGGGGCTCTACGCGCGCGCGCGCGCCGGTGAGCTATCGGGTCTGACCGGAGTCGACGCCCCGTACGAGGAGCCGGCCGCGCCCGAGCTTGTCGTTGACACCGCGCTCACGTCGGTGGTCGAGTGCCTGGCGGCGATCAGGACGGCAATCGACCGGGTGAGGTGAGGCCCGATGTCCACGCTCTTCACTCCCGATCAGGTCGTCACCGGGCGGCGACGGTTTCACATCTTCATGAGCTTCAACGTGCTTGCGTTCTCGATCCTGACGGGGAACGTGATCTCTGTGTTCGCGCTCGAGCTTGGCGTCAACAACACGTACATCGGGCTCCTTCAGTCGTTCATGCACCTGTCGATGGTCTTCCTGATCGTAGGTCGAGCGCTGATGCAGCGCATGTCGTACGTCCGCGTCTTCGCGGTCGGCTGGTTGATCCGGTACGTCTTTGCGTCGCTGCTGCTGCTGATCCCGCTCGTGCCAGGTCGCGACGATGCAGCAGGGATCGCCGGTGTCATCATCCTGGTCGCGATGGGCGGGTTTCACGTGTTCCGTGGAGTCGGGCTTGCCGGGCAGGTTCCGATCGTCGGCGGACTCGCGTCCGGCGCCGACCGCGGTCGCTTCCTGTCGGTGAACAGCGTGCTTGCGAACGGGATCGCGCTCATCGGCGGGCTCGTGATCGCGCTGCTCCTTGGCCGCGACGCGCCGCTCCAGCGCTTCATCTACTTCTTCGCGTTTGCGATTCTCTGCGGCTACGTGAGCGTGTTCCAGGTGTGGAAGCTGCCCGAGCCGCGCCGGAGCGCGGAGGCGACGTTTGCATCGTTCCTGTCGGACATCCGGTCGGTCGCATCGGATGTGCGGCTGCGGCGTTTTCTGACGTATCTGGTCTTCTTCGCGCTCGCGATGAGCGTATCGGCCGCGTTTCTGGTTGTGATATCAAAACGCGTCTTCGGGCTTCCCGACAACTTCACGATCCTTCTGGTCGCGATCGGCAACTTTGGCGCGGTCGCGTCCGGGCTGCTCAACCGACGGCTGATCGACCGGCTTGGCCCCAAGCCGCTCGTCGTCTTCTACCAGCTCACGGCGCTCATCGTCACGCTCTTCATCGTCGCGGTCGTGGCCAGAGCCACCGGCCCAGGGCATGCGATCATGGTGGTCGCATTCTTCTTCTCCGCCGCGTCGCAGAGCGGGCTGTTCGTCGCAGGGCAGGCGTACTACTTCAGCCTCTACGCCGAGCAGAAGCACGCTAACCTGGGACTGCTCTATTCGCTGGTCAACGGAGTGGTCGGAACCGTCGCGTCGTACAGCGGTGGAGTCCTCCTGGACGCGTTCGAGGCGCGCTACGCGCTACCCGACGCGATCCGAAGGCTCTTCCTGATCCTTGCCGCGGTAACCACCGTCGCGCTCGTTCTCGCGTGGTCGCTGCCACTCGAAGGCCAGCGTCAGTCGCGTATGCGTCGCAGGTTGCGCGCGTTGCTCATCGTCCTGCGGCGTGGTGCCTCACGGGGTGGTGCCTCACGGGGTGGTGCCTCACGGGGCGAGTAGCCTCGAGTCGATCGCCGGGACTACACGAGCATGTCGAGCCCGACCGGGCCGAAGCCTTCGTAGTCGGGGCCGGAGAAGATGTGCTGGAGCACGATCGCCGCGGCGCCCTTTGCGACCGGTCGGTCGCCGGGATTCGCGAAGTACGTCGATACCGTGCGCG
The DNA here is from genome assembly GCA_007694025.1 of Spirochaetaceae bacterium. Lineage (GTDB taxonomy): Bacteria > Spirochaetota > Spirochaetia > DSM-27196 > SLST01 > SLST01. Next base: position 19,875 of record RECL01000160.1, on the reverse strand, counting down.
GCAGCCGTCCTTCGTAGATCCAATTCGTGTGAATCGCCTGTTCGAGCGCCGGGCGCATCACGGTCTGGTACACCTCGATCCCCCCGCCGAAGTAGACCGCGCTGAGATCGAGCATGTTCACCAGGAACGCGATGTTGCGCGCGAGCTCACCAGTGAACTCGTCAAGGAGCTCGCGATCGGTCTTCATCGGGTGGAAGTGCGTGTGCTGCCGGACGCCGATCTGTCCCTCCACGCCCGGCTGCGCGAATGCGCTCCTGAACTCTCCGCTCGCGTTACGCGCACCGTAGTGCACCCTGCCGCCGAACACGAAGCTCATGCCGATGCCGATGCGCTGATACTCCTTCGAGTACGGAGACTCGTCAACAAACTCGCTCAGTACGTACAGGAAGTCTTCGACTTCGGGATGCTCGGGATAGACGAGCGCGCCGTAGCTGCAACAGTTCGCATCGTTATCGACGAAGACCGGAACCCCGAACTCCTCCTGGAGTGGGCGAGCGACTTCCTTCTCACCCGGGCTCGGGTCAAGGAGCGTACTGAACTCGAGCACGCCGCGCACCGGATCGACGATCGCCGCAAGACCCGCGCCGATGCCGAGCAGCCTGAGGCCGCGCGCGCGCAGGTCGGGAAGCACTCCCGAAACAGCATCGCGCATGACCGATACGACGTCGCCGGCCGGGCCGTGGCGCGAGATCTCCTTCGTGAGGATGATCCTCCCGGACGGAGAGACGGCGCTCATCGCAACGAAGTCGGGCTGCATCTCCATTCCGATCACGCATCCGGTCGATTCGCTCAGGTAGAGCGGGACCGGCTTGCGGCCGCTGCGACGCGTCGAGTCCTCCGTACCGTTCTGCACGATCCCGTGATCTATCAGCGACGCGACGATATTCGTGACGATCGCCTTGTCCAGCTCCAGATCGCGCGCAATCTCCGCGCGGCTGATTCCGGGCCGCTCGAACAGAAGCTGCAGGATCTGGGAGCCGTAGTATCGAGCTTTCTTGTTCAGAGTACCCACCATGTGTTGAGTTTCCTCAACAGTATAATCCATCGAAAAGCCGATTTCGTCAATCTTCTTCGTACTTCACGCGCGGTATATCGCTCAAAGGCGTCGGATCCGGACTTCCTTTGCGCTACTTTCACCGTACCGGCTCGCCAGACGCGTGTCAATCAACCGCGACCGATAGAGCGCGGAGGGACCGGGGATCGCCCCTGACGGCCTCCGGCGCCCTGAGTTTGCGTCTCACCGACGCCAGGGCGGGCAAAAAGATGATGATACACACCGTTTAGTCACCCGCCATCGGATCAATAACTTTCTGTTGATTAATTGCAACACATATGGTACGATGCGATATCTGACAACAGGAGGTTTCGTATGAAACGATTGGCCTTGGCGTTGGTGCTTGCCGTCGCGGTGCTCGGCCTGGTCTTTGCTGGCGGTGGCCAGCAGCAGGCGGCTCAGGCGCGTCAGGCAATTGATATGGGCGGGCGCGAGATTTCGATCGCGACCTGGTGGTCTCAGCCCGGACCCTACGGCGGTACCGATGAGACCACGGAGAGTGTCCAGAACCGGATGCGGATCGAGCAGCAGTACAATGTCCGGCTGCTGGACGCCCGCGTCGAGTACGACGACCTGATCGAAACGCTGACCGCGTCGGTACTGGCCGGCGCGCCGTTCGTCGACGTGCTCGCGATCGAGTCGAACTGGTTCAACAACCTGGCAACGACCGGATTTCTTCAGCCGTGGACCGCTGAAGCCGAACCACAGGCCGACTACTGGGACCCGATCACGCGCGACTTCATGACGTACGAAGGCGACGCCTACGGCCTGATCGCGGGCCCGTACTATCCGCGGGCGATGATGTACTTCAACAAGGCGATCTTCGAGCGCGACGGTCTCCCCAATCCGTACGAGCTGTTCCGCAACGGGCAGTGGACGTGGGACAAGATGCTTGAAATCGCGCGGATGGCGACGAAGGACACCAACGGCGACGGCACGATCGACCAGTGGGGTCTGTCCGCGATGGATCTGGCCAATACGCTTGTCTACACGAATAACGCCGAGATAATCGCGATCGAGAACGGAAGTCCGGTCTTCGTCGGCAACAGCCGCGAAGCGCTTGAGGCGCTCCAGTTCCATCAGGACCTGATCCACCGGCACCGCGTGCTCGTCAACGAGGCGCCCGAAGGCGCATCGTGGGACTGGCCAGGTGTGATGTTCCGCGAAGGCAAGGTCGCGATGTACCTCTATCAGTTCTGGTACATCGACACCTTCCCGGCAAATATGGAAGACGACTGGGGTGTCCTGCTCCCGCCGAAGGGGCCGCGCGCGACCGAGCACCGTTCGTACGGTGGCGGCAGCAACGGTCTTGCGATGCTTCGTGGCGTCCAGAATCCTGACCACGTGAGCCGCATCTGGTGGGAAATTGGTCCCGGCGGAGCAACCGGCGAAGACACGACCACGCCGGTCTACATGGCGAAGTTCCGCGACATGGACTCGATGGACGTCATCAACTACCTGTGGGACAACAACCTGAGCGTACTGTCGAGCGTGAACGCGTTCACAGAGGCGCGCGACCTGTGGAATGCGGCGGTCAACGACGTGATCTCGGCCGCGAAGACGCCCGCGGTGGCGATCCAGGAGCGCAACGCCGCGATCCGGGCTGCGCTCGCCGACGCTTCGAGGTAAGACGGCGCTGTCGCGCCGTGAAACCTGAACTGTTTCCGAAGGCCGGCCCCGCGCGCCGGCCTTCGGTCTGAATGGGAGGATCGATTGAGCCGCTGCACCCGCCGGTCACAAAGACACCAGTATCAGGAAGGACTTTCGGTGATCCGCGTGGCAGACCCGATCGCGCTGCTCCTTGCGGTATTCCTCTGCGTCGTGTCGTTCCCCGCCGATGCGCAGGTGACCGCCGGCCTTGCCGGTCGGTCGATCTCTTACGACGACTATCTGCTTCTGTACGTTTCATCGCCGCGGCCCGATGCGAGCGTGACGATCGCCGGTGCCGATTATGCGCGGACCGACATCCCGTCCATCGTGACGTACGACGACTTCCACGGCGTGCCTGGCCCGGTACTGCGCACCGAGGAAGAGGGCTTCGTCGAATGGGAGATCGATGTACCCCAGGCAGGGCTCTACCACATCCGCGTCGACTATTTTCCCGTCCCCGGAAGATCGTCGGAAATCGAGCGTGAAGTGCGGATCAATGGAGAGGTTCCGTTCGACCGCGCGCGTTACGTGTCGTTCAGCCGCGTCTGGGCGAACGGTGAACCAATCCGTCGCGACAACCGCGACAACGACTTGCGACCAGGTCAGGTAGAAACACCGCGCTGGCAGAGTGCGTACGTCCGCGACTTCATGGGCTACTACAATGAGCCGTTCCTGTTCCGGTTCGAACAGGGAGTCAACACGCTGCGGCTCACCGCGGTCAAGGAGCCGATGGTTGTCGGGAGTATCACGGTCCATCAGGCCCCGGAGATTCCAACCTATGCACAGCTTCTGGACCGTTACCGCGCAGCGGGCTACCCGGAGTATCGCGGTGAACCGATCAAGGTCCAGGGCCAGGACGCCGACCTGAAGTCGGATCCGATGCTCTATCCGATCTTTGACCGGACCAGCCCCGCGACCGAGCCGTACCACCCGAGCAAGATAAGACTGAACACGATCGGCGGGTACCGCTGGGTGCTTCCGGGACAGTGGCTACTCTGGAAGATCGAGATCGACAAGCCCGGGCTCTATCAGATTGCGCTGAAGACCCGGCAGAACATCACGCGAGGGCTCTTCACGAATCGACGTCTGACGATCAACGGAGAAGTGCCGTTTCGCGAAGTCGAGAACATCGCGATCACCTACAACATGGACTGGCAGATGACGTTGTTGGGTGACGACGAACCGTTCCTGTTCTACTTCGATGCGGGCGTCCACGAGCTGAAGCTCGAAGTCGTTCTGTCCAATCTTGCCGAGATTCTGCGGACCGCGGAGGCGAGCGTATACGCGCTGAACGCTGCGTACCGGCAGTTCCTGATGATTACCGGACCGACACCCGACCCGTACCGCGATTACGAGCTCGACCGGGAGCTTCCGGGCGTCATGGTGACGCTCCGCGAGCAGAGCGAGATCCTGAAAGGCCTGTCCCGCTATATGCAGGAGTATACCGGGCAGCGTGGTCCGCATAACGCGACGCTCGACCGGCTGTCGATCCAGCTCGACAGCATGATCCGTGTACCGCGGACGATCCCGACGCGCATGGGGGCGTTCCGCGCGAACGTCGGCGCGCTTGGCCAGTGGATCCTGCAGACCCGGCAGCAGCCGCTCGAGATTGACTATATCCTTGTGACCGCGCCGGGAGAGCGACTGCCGTCGCCCGACGTCGGTCCGCTACGGAGATTGGTTCACCGTGTGCGAGCGTTCATCGCGTCGTTCACAGAGGACTACAACAGCATTGGCAACGTGCACGGCGACCGGGCGATCGAGGTGTGGGTCCCGACAGGGCGCGACCAGGCGCAGGTTCTCAAGGAGATGATCGATAACACGTTCACACCGAACACGGGGATCGAGGTGAACCTGAAGCTGGTGCAGCCGAACGTGCTCCTGGCTGCGACGGTCGCGGGTCGTGGTCCCGACGTGGCGATGCAGGTATGGAACTCCGATCCGGTCAACTACGCAATTCGTAACGCGGTGCACGACATGTCGCGCTTCCCCGACTTCGCCGACGTCGCGACGCTCTTTCACGAAAGCGCGCTCACTCCGTTCCGCTTTCAGGATGGCGTCTTCGCGCTACCCGAGCAGCAGTGGTTCCCGATGCTTTTCTACCGGCGCGATATCTTCGAGGAACTCGGAATCAGGCCTCCGGACACGTGGGACGATTTGTTCGTGATCCTTCCGGAGATACAGAAAAACAACATGGACTTCGCGCTGCCGATCACGCAGCTGGTTCCCGGAAGCAATCCGCCGATCGTCATCACCGGCAACTTGCAGACCTTTACGATGAAACTCTTTCAGCGCGATGGAGAGCTCTACGTCGACGGAGATACCCGCACCGGCCTGAATACCGACGCCGGTATCCGTGCGTTTCGCGACTGGACCGACCTTTACGTGAATTACAAGCTTCCGCTCCAGTTTGATATGCTCAACCGTTTCCGGACCGGTGAAATCCCGCTCGCGATAGCCGACTACCACAGCCTCTACAATCCGCTCCAGGTCTTCGCGCCGGAGCTGCGCGGGCTGTGGGGGTTCGTGCCGGTTCCGGCGCTCAAGCGCGAAGACGGCAGCCTGAACCGCGCGGCACCGAGCGGCGGCACCGCGGTGATGCTGATGGAGCACTCCCGGAACAGGGACGAATCGTGGGAGTACATCAAGTGGTGGGTGAGCACGGAGAGCCAGGTTCGATTCGCCCGCGAGATGGAAAGCCTTCTGGGCCCCTCAGGGCGCTTCCCGACCGCGAATCGTGAAGCGATGACCCAGTTGCCGTGGCCCGTACGCGACTATCGAATGCTCGAAGCACAGTGGGAGTGGGTCCGTGGGATCCCAGAAGTTCCGGGTGGCTACTTCACGCCGCGCCATCTGGACAACGCATTCCGATCGGTCGTGATCAGCGCCGACGACGTGATCGAGACCGCCGAAGACTACGCCCGCGTCATCAACGACGAGATCGACCTCAAACGGCGCGAGTTCGGTCTGCCGACCTGGCAGGAGGGATAGATGGACACGACGATCCAACCGATCGTGACGTCGGCCAGGACGGGTCGCACCCTTCCGGCTCGATGGGGAGAGTTCGTGCGGCGGGTCGTCGGCGCGCGGACGTCGTACCTGTTTCTTGCGCCGTTTGCGATCGTGTTCATCACGTTCGTGCTGGTTCCGGTCGTGATGTCGATCGCGCTGAGCTTCACGTACTACAACATCCTTGAACCGCCCCGCTTCATCGGGTGGGCGAACTACCTGCGGCTACTTCTGGCCGACGAGATCTTCCTGATCTCGGTGAAGAACACCTTCCTCTTTGCGGCGATCACCGGTCCGCTGAGCTACCTTGCAGCGCTGCTGTTCGCGTGGTTCATCAACGAGCTGCCGCCCGGAGTCAGGGCAGTCATGATCGTGATCTTCTACGCGCCGTCCATCTCCGGGAACATCTACCTGATCTGGACCGTGCTGTTCAGCGGTGACACGTACGGGTACGCCAACGGGCTGTTGATGATGCTCGGGATCCTCCGCGAGCCGATTCAGTGGCTTACCGATCCGCAGTACATGCTCTGGGTCGTCATGGCGGTCGTGCTGTGGATGAGTCTGGGCACCGGGTTCCTGGCATTCGTCGCGGGCTATCAGACGGTCGACCCCACGCTGTACGAGGCGGGTGTGATCGATGGCATCACCAACCGGTGGCAGGAACTCTGGTACATCACGCTTCCGTCGATGAAGCCGATGCTGCTTTTTGGAGCGGTAATGGCGATCACGCAGTCGTTTGCGGTCGCGGAGGTGACCGTCGCGCTTGCGGGCTTACCGAGTACCGACTACGCGGCGCACACAGTCGTGAACCACCTGGTCGACTACGGCAGCATCCGCTTCGAGCTGGGCTACGCATCGGCGATCGCGACGATTCTCTTCTTTGCGATGGTCGGCACGAACAGGGGCGTGCAGCGGCTCCTCAAAAAGGTGGGTACGTAGGTGGCGCGCAGGCGACGGCTCAATCGGTCGGCAGGCGGAGACGCCGCGAATCTCACGATCCTGATTCTGATGGGCGCGTTCATGGCGCTACCGATGGTGTTCGCGATTTCCAACGCGTTCAAGCCGCTCGACGAGATCTTCATGTTTCCACCGCAGTTCTTCGTGCGCAACCCGACGCTCGACAACTTCAAGGACCTCTTCCTGCTGATGGCGAACTCGTGGGTTCCGTTCTCCCGCTACGTGTTCAATACGCTGTTCATCACGGTCGCGGGGACCGTCGGGCACGTGATCGTCGCATCGATGGCGGCGTACGTGCTGGAGAAGCACCGGTTTCCCGGCCGAGTGATCTTCTTCCAGATCGTGATCCTGGCGCTGATGTTCGCACCGGAGGTCACCGCAATTCCAAACTACATCACGATGGCGCGCATCGGATGGCTCGACACGTACTGGGCGCTCATCGTACCGGCGCTTGCGTTCCCACTCGGTCTGTTCCTGATGAAACAGTTCATGGCGACTATACCCGACTCGCTCCTGGAGTCAGCGCGGATCGACGGCGCAAGCGAGTTCACGGTCTTCTGGCGCATCGCTATGCCTTCGGTGAAGCCCGGATGGCTCACGCTCGTGATTTTTTCGTTCCAGGTGCTCTGGCGCATGACCGGCGGAGTCTATATCTACAGCGAGCAGCTCAAGCCGCTTCCGTTTGCGCTCGGCCAGATAATCGCGGGAGGCGTGGCGCGCGCTGGGGTGGGCGCGGCGGTGATCCTGATGATGATGGTAGTTCCGATCGTGCTCTTCATCATCGCGCAGAGCAGCATCATCCAGACGATGGCCAGTTCCGGTATCAAGGAGTAGCCGGTGAGAGGAGTAACCACGGTACGGACCTGCCACCGCGTTCGAGCGTGTTGCACGCTCATCGTAGCGGTCGTCCTCGGCGCCGCGGCCAACGCCGACGTTCCGTACAACACGTATACCTTCGACTGGCGCGGCTTTCCCACCGCGTCGCCGCACGCGTACGTTCCGCAGGCGGTCCTGACCGGCGCGACTCTGGGTGTCGGTTCGCTCAGCATTCCGGCGCACCTCTTCGTGTCGCCGTCGGGACTGCTCTACGTCGCCGATTCAGGAAATCATCGAGTGCTCGTGTTTGACGACCGGTTCCAGTTGTTCCGGATCGTCGAAACCTTCGCATGGGAGGGGCGGACCGAGTTGCTTGCGAATCCACAAGGTGTATTCGTCGACGATCGGGAGCATCTCTACGTCGCCGACACGAGCAATGGCCGAGTCGTCGAGTTCGACTCCTTCGGCACCGCGGTCAATGTCTTCGGTCGACCGGATACCGAGCTACTGGACGAGTACGCGACGTACGAGCCGCTCAAGGTCGTCCTGGACAAGGCGCGTCGAATCTACGTGATCGCGCGTGGCGTGAACCAGGGGCTTATAGAGCTTGACAGCGACGGCCGATTTCGCGGGTTTATGGGCGCGAACCGGGTGACGCCCAACGCCCTCGACTTCCTCTGGAAGCTGATCGCCACCGACGAGCAGCGCGCGCGCATGGTGCGCTTCGTCCCGACCGAGTACAGCAACGCGGTGATCGACAGTCGCGGGTACATCTTTGTCACGACCGCGTCGGTCGGAACAGACGCGATCATGCAAAGCCTCAACCCGGACGACCTGCGGCCAATTCGCAAGCTGAACCTGACCGGCACGGATGTGCTGCGCACGCTCGACAACCAGTGGCCGCCGGTCGGCGACATCAGCATTGGTCTGGGGTTCGGTGCGGTTCCGTCGCAGTTCGTCGATGTCGCGCTCGGAGTCGCGGAGACCTACGTCACGCTCGACCGCGTTCGCGGCAAGGTCTTCATCTACGATTCCGACGGTATTCTGCTGGCCGCCTTCGGAAGGATTGGTGATCGGATTGGAACCTTTCGGGGCCCGTCCTCGATAACGTACCTGGGCGATCGGCTGCTCGTACTCGATTCGATCCTGAACCAGATCATCGTTTTCCAGCCGACCGAGTACGGGCGGCTTCTGTTCGAAGCAAACCGTCTCTACCAGGAACGGAGTTACGCGGAGTCGGCTGCCGCGTGGCAGCGGGTCCAGGAGCTGAACACGAACCTGGAGGTCGCCTATGCGGGCGTCGGAAGGGCGCAGCTGCGCGGAGGTTACTACAGCGACGCGATGGAGAGCTTCAGGCTCGCGCACTCGCCGAGCTACTACAGCAGGGCGTTCCAGCGCCACCGTCGCGTGATCGTGGAGCGGTACTTCAGTGTGTTCATGGCAGCGTTGCTGGGACTGATTGCGGTGTGGATCGTCGTTCGTGCCCGAAGGCGACGCCGGCGGAGGAGGACGAATGCGTGAGATTGCATCGGATGTACGCTTCAGTCTGTTCCTGACAGTGCACCCGTTCAAGGGCTTCTGGGATCTCAAGCACGAGCGTCGCGGCAGCGTACGAAATGGTGTGATCATTGTCGTGCTGGTCACAATCACCGAAGTCTTCCGGCGGCAGGCGACGGGTTTCCTGTTCAACTACATGACCGACACTACCCGGATCAACCTGCTTGCCGAGTCGCTTGCGATCCTCATTCCGGTCTTCCTGTGGACGCTGGCGAACTGGTGTCTGACTGCGCTGCTCGACGGCGATGGAAGCTTTCGGGACATCTTCATCGCGACGTCGTACGCTCTTGTACCGCTGATCATCATCAACATCCCGATGGTGGGTCTGAGTCACCTGGTCGTCGAGGAGGAGGGTGCGTTCTACTACTTCTTCACCAGCTTCGCTGTCTTCTGGACCGGGGGTCTCATTCTGCTCGGGACGATGGTCACGCACCAGTTCACGCTTGGTAAGTCGATCCTGACCGCGCTGCTGACTATCGTCGGGATGGGGCTTATCATCTTCGTCGCGCTGCTGTTCTTCGATCTGATGCAGAAGATGTACGCGTTTGTGTTCACGATCGTTCGCGAGATCGTCTACAGGATGTGACATGGAACGTACGCTACGCGCTGGTCTGACACTCTTGATGCTTCTTGCCGTTCTGGGGTGCTCCCGGTCCGTTGACGAGTTGGAGATCGGCGATCCGCAGCCGCCTGTTCGCACGCTCCTGGTCGCTGCGACCACGCCGGTCGGCCCCGATGCGGACCCGGTCGTCACGGTGCCGGGGATGACACCCGTTGCCCGAAACGACTATCTGGAGCTGCACTTCGACTACCAGACAGCCGGCTTCGCGGTCGTTGAGATCGCGTCGGGCCGCGTCTGGCGGTCCAACCCGGAGACTCCGGAGCAGGACCCGATCGCCCGTGGTGAGAACCTGGACCGTCTTCGCTCGCAGCTCTACGTAACCTTCCACACGCGGCAGGGGCGAATGCAGACGATGAGCAGCTACAAGCACGCCGTGTCGTTCGGCAACTTCGAAGCGAATCCGATTTCAGGCGGCATCCGCGTCGACTACCAGATCACGACGGAGGAGCGAATCTGGCTTATTCCGCGCGTGATCACCGAAGACCGGTACAACGACTTCTTCCGATCGAATCTGGACAGCCGAACCTTCTCGCGAATGAACTACTACTTCAACTTCGCCGATCGCGAGCGGGTAACGAACCCCGAGCTGTTCGCGCGCTATCCGATGCTTGCGACCGACAATCTCTACATTTTCCAGGAGACATCGCGCGACAAGGACCTGCCGCTTCCGACGTACATACTGGAGGACATCGAGCGGATCGTGCTATCCACCGGCTATGGCATCGACGATCTGCAGCGCGATCATTCGATGAACGCGGTCGTCGGTGTCGATCTCACGAAGCCGCACTTCAGAATCCCGTTGGAGATAACGATCGACGGCGCGAACCTGTTGCTCACGGTCCCGATCGATGACGTCGAGTACGACGCGGAGAACTATCCGATCCATCGGGTAGCGGTCGCGGAGTTCTTTGGTGCGGCCGGAGTCGGATCGGACGGGTACATGCTCGTTCCCGACGGAAGCGGATCGCTGATTCACCTGGACAACGGGAAGCACCACCTGAGTCCCTACTTCGCTACGCTCTACGGGCCAGACCTTGCGATCCCGGGGCCGCGAGAGCACTTCAGCCCTGTTCAGTCGCATTTGCCGGTCTTTGGTCTGTACGCTGACGGCGCGTCGTTCCTGGCGATCGTAGAGGACGGAGACGCATTCGCGCGCGTTGCAGCGCATGTTTCGCGTATGGGCACGTCGTGGAACCGGGTGTACAGCGAGTTCACGCTGCTGCCCCGGGACGAACTCGACCTCTCCGCATTTGGCGGCAACAACGTGATCCAGGTCCACCAGGCCCGGCTCAACCGCGGAGACGCCCGGGTTCGCTTCGCGTTTTTGACCGGTGACGACGTCGGATACGAGCGCATGGCAGCGCTCTACGCCGACTACCTGCGCGCCACAGCAGGGTTGGTGGAAATGGCCCGTCCCGCAGCGGTCCCGTTCGTACTGGAGACGATCGGAGCCATCGATCGGCCCCGCCCGATCATGGGAGTACCGGTCACGGTGACCGAACCGGTTACGACGTTCGACCAGACGCGACGTATCATCGATGAGTTGCGGGCGGCTGGTGTCGACGCGGTGGCACTCAAACTGACCGGCTGGCAATCGGGCGGCATCAGGCACCGCTACCCGACGGCGATCAGGTACGAGCGGAGACTAGGCGGGCGGACGGGCTTTGACGCGCTTCGCGAGTACGTCGAGTCGTTCGGCGGTGACTTCTTTGCAGAGGTTTCCGATTCCTTTGTCCGCCCGAGCTCCTGGTTGACCGGATTCAGGCCGCGGGTACAGGCTGCGTTCCGGATGGACCGGCTGCCGGCGATCCACGCGCGCCGGTGGATCCACACGAACACCCGGACCCAGCGCCTTGGATACAACTACATCGTCAGTCCTTTCGAGCTGCCGCGCCTCTACGCGTCGATCGCCAGCCACTACGCGTCGCGGTCGATTCCCGGGGTGGCGCTCCGTGGCGCGGGGAGCGCTCTGAGCTCTGACTTCCGTCGCGACCGCGTGACCGACCGGCAGGAGTCCCTTGCCGCCACGAGCGCCGGACTCGACAGGCTGCGTGCGAATGGACTCGACGTGATGACAAGCGGCGGCAACGCGTTCGCAGCTGTCCGTAGCGCCTTCGTGGTCGATGTGCCGATGCGGTCGAATCAGTACTACCTGACCGACGAATCGGTTCCGTTTCTCCAGATGGTGTATAGCGGTCGCGTCCACTACGCGGGTTCCCCGATAAACCTCTCAGGCGACCACCGGCGCGCCGCTCTCGATGCGATTTCGACCGGCGCCGTGCTGCACTACCGATGGATCTACGCCGATCAGTCGATCCTCAAGGATACCGACTACGACCGTCTGTTTTCGGTCAACTATCGCGTCTGGATCGACGACGCCACCTATCTCTACCGTCGGTACAACGACGCCTTCGCCGGGACGTACGGCGAGCGGCTGGTTCGATACGATCGACCTCAGACCGGTGTCGCGGTATCGGGCTTCGCGAACGGAACAACCGTTGTAGTCAACTATAACGATCACCCGGTCGAAGTTGCCGGACGCATCGTTGCGCCGCTCGACTTCGTTATCGTTGCGAGTGGGAGGGATCTATGAAGCGTGCACTCGATCCGTCGGTGCGTCGCCGCGCAATCTGGGGCTATGCATTCATATCTCCGTTCATCGTCGGCATCACCGTATTCTTCGCGATTCCCTTTGTCCAGTCGATCATCTTCAGCGTGAACGAACTGCAGGTCACTCAGGATGGCTACGAGCTGATCCCGATCGGTCTGGCGAACTACCACCGCGCGTTCTTCATCCATCCGCAGTACAATCGCGTGCTTCTGGACTCGGTGCTGCAGATGCTCACCGAACTGCCTCTGATCGTCATCTTCAGCTTTCTTGCCGCATCGCTGCTGAACCAGAGCTTCCGAGGTCGTACCGTAGCGCGGGCGATATTCTTTGTACCGGTGATACTGACATCGGGAGTGCTGCTGCAGCTCCAGACGCAGGACCTGCTGATGAACGCGCTGCTGAGCGCGCAGGCCGGGATGAGCGCCGACGCCGCGCGCGAAGGGATCATGATCGGGCGCGATCTGGCGATGCTTCTGGACGCGTCCCGTCTCGATCCACGATTTGTGAACTACGTGATCTCCGCCGTCACTGATATCAACCAGACGGTGAACCGGACAGGCGTGCAGATTCTGATCTTCCTGGCCGGTCTGCAGTCAATTTCACCGTCTCTATACGAAGCAGCGACTATTGACGGCGCCACCGGATGGGAGGTCTTCTGGAAGGTGACCTTTCCGATGATCAGCCCGTTGGTGCTGGTCAATGTGATCTACAGCGTCGTTGACATCTTCGTCCGCTACGACAATCCCATGATGATCCTGGTCCGTGACGTCGCATTCGCACAGAACAACTATGGATTGAGCGCGGCGTTCTCGTGGGTCTACTTTCTGGCAGTTCTCATCATCCTGGGAATCATCGCGAGCGCGTTTTCCCGGCGCGTGTTCTACCAGACGTGAGCAGGAGCAGATATGGCGATGACTGATACGATCTTCGCACACCCCTCGATCGCGCACACTCGAGTCGATCGCCGCCGCTTGTTGTTCCACCGCGTTGGCAAGAGCGCTTATTCGGTTCTTCGCGGCGTAATCGTAATCGGAATCTGTTTTCTGATTCTCCACCCGGTCGTCAGCAGGATCATGATCTCTTTCATGACCGAACAGGACCTTTTTGACCAGACCGTCATCTACATCCCACGGCAGTTCACGCTGGAGAACTACGCCACCGTCTGGCGCGCGATGAACTTTGCGGTTCCGTTCTTCAACTCGTTGCGACTGACGCTTCTGGTGAGCCTCTTTCAGGTGGTCGCGTGTGCGCTCATCGGGTATGGGTTTGCGCGGTTCGACTTCCCGGGTAAGCGGATCTGGTTCGGCCTGGTGATCTTCACGCTGATCGTGCCGCCGCAGACGATCATGATCCCGCTCTTCCTGCACTTCCGGTTCTTCGACGTTCTGGGGTTGTTCCGGCTGGTCTCAGGGCAACGCGGCATCAACCTCCTGGATTCGATCTGGCCTTTCGTGCTGATGTCCGCTACCGGGATGGGCATGAAGAGCGGGCTCTACATCTACATCGTTCGTCAGTTCTACCGATCGGTCCCCCGCGAGCTTGAGGAGGCCGCGTACATCGACGGCGCCGGGGTACTGAAGACCTTCACGATGGTCATGCTCCCAAGCGGGGTCCCGGCCTTCGTGACGATCTTTCTCTTCTCCTTCGTCTGGCAGTGGACCGACACGTTCTACTCGAATCTCTTCCTGCGCAACCTTCTCACGCTTCCGCGTGCGCTCAACAGCCTCCCTTTGGTGATCTCGCAGCAGATGTACGGTGAGATAGGCACGCTCGCGACGATGCCGCCGGCGATGGCGTCGATGTACACGAACGTCGGCAGTCTGATGCTGGTCGCTCCGCTGGTCATTCTCTACGTGGTGTTCCAGCGCTACTTCGTCGAGAGCGTAGAGAGAAGCGGGATGGTTGGGTGAGTCGGCTCATCCTTTGCTCGGTGGCTGTCTCCTGCCTGGCAATGATCGCGATAGCCGGCTGTGCGACCGGCCTGTCGGCGACGGGGTCTGCTGACTCGCGGCCGGGCGCCACGCCAATCGTCGAGTGGATCCGGATCGACCAGTTTGGCTACCCGATCGACGCGCCGAAGGTTGCAGTCGTAAGCCTGCCGGTCATCGGATTCAACGCGCCGGGCACCTATGCGCCCGGCGACCGATTCGAGCTGCGTCGCGTGTCCGATCACCGACTTGTCTGGAGCGGTACTGCCGATCGGTGGAACTACGGGCAGCTGCACGCCCAGTCGGGTGACCGCGGCTGGTGGATCGACTTCTCTGAGGTTCAACAACCCGGCACGTACTACCTGCTCGATGCAGCGAACAACGTACGGTCGTACGACATCCGTATCGGTGACGACGTGTACGACGATGTCCTTGTCGCCGCCGTGCGCACCTTCTTCTATCAGCGGCTTAACGCTGCGAAGGCGCCGCCGTACGTGGATCCGGCGTGGGCCGACGATCCCGCGTACGACGGCCCCGGCCAGGACCGCGAAGCGCGCAGCCGGTACGCGAAGGACGACCCCTCTACCGCACGCGATGTCCACGGCGGCTGGATGGACGCGGGCGACCCGAACAAGTACACGACCTTCGCAGAGTCGGCGGTGATCGGGCTCCTGCGAACCTGGGAAGCGCGTCCGGACCTCTTTGGCGACGACACCGGGATACCGGAGTCGGGCAATGGCGTTCCCGACCTGCTCGATGAGGTGCGCTTTCAGCTGGAGTTCCTGGGGAGGATGCAGGACGCGACCGGTACCGGCGGACTGTTTCTGAAGGTTGGGGTCGACAACCATGACGCCGTCACACCGCTCAGCCTGGACCGACGTCCACGGTTCTACGTTCCCGAGTGCACGTCTGCGACGCTCTCGGGTGCCGCAATGTTCGCGAAGGCGGCGATCGTCTACGCCGAGCTCGAACAGACGCGCGGGTTCGCCGATGAGATGCTGGTACGCGCGATTCACGCGTGGGACAGAGCCGTCGTGACAACGCGTGACTTCACCCTGTTCGGTACCGACTGCGACGATCAGGACATCACGTCGGGCGATGCCGACCGGTCGGTCGTCGAGCAGGTCGAATCGGCGCTTCAGGCCGCGATCTTCCTGTTCGAAGCAACCGGAGCAGTCCGATTTCGCGACTTCATCGACGCCCGGTTTGCCGATTCACGCCCGATCTGGAATGCGCAGTGGGGTCCGTACACGCGAGGGATCGTGGTGGCGCTCCTCAGATACGCAGGGCTTCCGCACGCGACACGCGACGTTGCCGAGCGGATCCTTACGGGGCGCTCGCGCTCGATGCGCGCCGCAACGATCGACGCTGCAGACGCGGGAACCGATCTCTACCGCGCGCACCTGGACTCCAACGCTCATCACTGGGGCAGCAATTCGATCCGGTCGCACGCGGGAAGCCTGGCGCTCGACGTGATCGCTCACCGGCTCGATCCTGGACACGACGACAGATATCGTGACGCCGCGTACGGCTACCTGATGTGGCTTCACGGAACGAATCCGCTCGGACTGGTGATGCTGTCGAACATGTACGATTACGGCGCTGCGTCGAGCGTCAACGAGTTCTACCATACGTGGTTCGCCGACGGCAGCCCATGGGATAACGCTCGGACATCGCGGTTCGGGCCCCCGCCCGGATACCTGGTCGGCGGTCCGAACCGGGGCTACACCGGCCCCCTGTCACCGCCGGCGGGCCAGCCGCCGCAGAAGTCGTACCTGGACTGGAACGCAGGATGGCCCGAAAACTCGTGGGAGATCACGGAGAACGCGATCTACTACCAGGCGGCGTACATCGAGCTTCTTGCGCGCCTGATGCCGCGTCGCGACCGCTGACGCGAGCGGCCGGACGGCCAGCGCAAACGGCGCGCTCGCAGCGATGGTTGATTCCCGGCGGTTGCCCCCCGTCCCCCGGTAGCGTATGCTCGCAGCGGGGTCTTCATGAGCGTACACGTCAGCGATTGCGGCCACTTTTTCCGGAACGACGACGGGTCTCCGTTCTTCTACCTGGGCGACACCGTCTGGTTGCTGTTCAACAAGCTGAAGGAAGAGGACGCGCGTGAGCTCTTCGCCGACCGCGCCGCGAAGGGCTTCACGGTGATCCAGTCGGTCGTCTTCCGCGACCTGTTCACCCCGAACACGCCGAACGCGTACGGCGACCCGCCGTTCGTCGACGAGCAGGCGATGTTCCGCGTCGACATGAACCCGAAGTGGATCGACTACGTGAAGCGCATCACGGCTATAGCCGCAGAGTATGGCCTGGCCATGGGGCTGCTCCCGACCTGGGGCGACAAGTGGAACACGCACTCGAACTCGGCAGGGCCGGTCATCATGGATCGCGACAAGGCACGAGCGTACGGGCGTTTCCTGTCGGACGAGCTCGCCGCGCACGATAACGTTATCTGGATTCTGGGCGGCGACAGCCCGATCCTGACGCAGGAGCACGCCGACACGATCGCTGCGATGGCCGATGGTATCCGAAGCGGCGGTAGCCGCGACCGGCTCATGACGTTTCACCCGTCGGGGCTCGGATCGTCGGAGATCTTCCACAGCCAGACCTGGCTCGACTTCAACGCGATTCAGACGAGCCACTACAAGCCGAACATCCCCGGCTACATCACGATCGAGCGGCTCCATGCGAATCGCCTGGCCAAGCCGTGCCTGGATATGGAGCCGAACTACGAGGGCTGCCCGATGTTCATCCGCCGGCCGCGCGACGGGAGCAGCGCACTCGAACCGGTATTCGGCGCGTACGACGTGCGTAAGAGTCTCTACCGGACGGTGCTCGCTGGGGCAGCCGGGTTCACCTACGGCGCCGAGCCGATCCGTCAGCTCTACCGCGATGGTGACCGGATCCACATCTTTGGTGACTATCCGATGCCGACGTGGAAGCAGGCGCTGTCGCTGCCGGGGTCGTCGCAGCTCTCTTTCCTGATCGCCCGGTTGACCGAGCGCGACTACTTTTCGCGCGTCCCGGCGCAGGAGCTCTTCCTGCCGCTTCGCCAGCACGGTGCGTGGCCCGACTACCAGACGGTTGGAATGAGCTTTGCCGGTCAGGAGAACACCGACCCGGTATCGCACATCCGCGTCGCCCGGTGCGCGCACGGCAGCTACCTGATGGCCTACACACCGGTCCGCCAGGTGATCACGCTGGACACCTCGGGGCTGAAGCCCGGGACGCTCACGGTGACCCTCTGGGATCCGGAGACAGGCGCCCAGACCGACCGCTACACGGCCGACAACACCGGCCGGCTCATCGTCGTCCCGCACCGCGATCTGGACACCTTCATCACGGTCGACGTCCGGTAGCGGCTTTACCGCGGAACCGCTCTCAATCCTCAGAATGAGCGCACAGGTCGGACCCGCCGGGTGCTCGACTTCGTGACCGCTCCCCAAGGTGAGTCCGGGTTGCCGAAGTCGACGAATCGACCCGAATTAGGGCTGCCTGTTCCCATCTCCATCGAGCTCCAATGCTGCGCAACCGCGAAGTTTCCGATGCCGGCGAGATGCAGATTGTCCCGCATCGCCTCAAGCTCCATGTTCGATGGCAAGAACCAGTCGTCGAACCCGCCGGCCTCGTAGTCGAGAGCCACCTGTGCGGCGCTCTCAGTGTGGCCATCCTGTGCGACTATGAGGGCGGTATTGGACGCACCTCGCCCGATGTTCCCTGACAGGACACCCAATCCGAAATACTGGGAGATGTTGCTCCATGCCACGCTCTCACTTGCGTCTGTCGGTGCCGCCTCCAGGTAGGTCCAGTCGTGTTCGTTCTCGACGTCTATGTAGAAGATCCAGCCCCCGGCAGGGCCGGTGTCGCCGATGCTGTATCCGTTCGTCTCTGAGCCTTGTATGTCGGCGGCGAGATCAGGACCAGCTGGATTCGAGCACGCGAACAGCACCAGGACAACTGCTGTAGACGCGACTGGAAACAACACACGACCGGAGGTTTTCATACTCACGACTCCTTACGGTTGATAAGTTACGTCGTCAATATATTACTGAATTAGTCATTCTACAAGACCTTCCGTGTGACCGACCCTGCGATCTTATCCAACGCACGAACTACCGCGCACCGCTGACTCCGTGATGAGCCGCGTCGCCACTCTACTCCGCGATCTGGACACCTTCATCACGGTCGACGTCGGGTAGCGGCTTTACCGCGGAACCGCGCGCCGGTATGTTCGTCTGCGCATGGTGTGTGTATCCCTGACCGGCGTCGGCAAGGCGCTCGGTAACGATCAGCTGTTTGAAGATGTGACCGTCGCGATCGAGTCGGGCGAACGGGTGGGGCTCCTGGGGCGTAACGGCTCGGGCAAGTCGACGCTGCTGCGCCTGATCGCCGGCGAACTCGATCCCGACGACGGAACGCTGGTGCGCAGCAGAGGCCTGCGAGTCGAACGGCTCGATCAGCGGCCGGCACTCTCATCGGGTACCGTCGACGACTACTTCACCGGTGACGACGACGGGCGGGTCCGCTACCGGTCGTTCTGCACGCAGCTTGGCATTTCCGACCCCGCGGCCGCGCTGGGTACGCTCTCCGGCGGCATGCTGAAGAAGGTCGCGATCGCTCGGTGTTTCGCCGCTGACGCCGACCTGATGCTCCTGGACGAGCCGACGAACCACCTGGACATCGACGCGATACTCTGGCTCGAGCAGCGGCTTGCCGACGCGACGAACGGCTTCGTGATGGTCACGCACGATCGCGCGATGCTCGACTCGGTGTGCACGACGATCCTGGAGGTCGCCGATCGACGCGTCTATCGGCACGACGGCAACTACTCGACTTATCTGGAGCGACAGGCCGATCGAGAGAACGAGCGGCAGTCGGCCGAACAGCGTCGTGTGTCGATCCTGCGTCGCGAGCTCGAATGGCTGAAACGCGGTCCGAAGGCGCGGACCGGCAAGGACAAGGGACGATCCGCGCGGATCGCCGGTATGATGGCCGACGCTCCTGAGAGCTCGGCCGAGATGGGGGCGCTGCCGGTCGCGAGCAGACGACTGGGCAAGATGGTGCTGGAGATCGAAGGCGTCGCGAAGCGCTACGGAGACCAGACCGTGATCTCGGATTTCAGCTATCAGTTCTCGCGCGGCGAGCGGGTCGGCGTGATAGGGCCGAACGGATCGGGCAAGACGACGCTCCTGGACGTGATCGCCGGGAGGATCGCGCCCGACCGTGGGCTGGTCCGCCCAGGAGAGACCGCCGTGTTCGGCTACTTCGACCAGACCGGACGGCGCGTCGATGGACGAACGACCGTGCTCGACTACATCAAGAGCCACGCCGAGCGCATTCCGGTCGGCGACTACACCGTGTCGGCCGAGCAGTTCCTGGAGCGCTTCCTCTTCCCGTGGTCGATGTTCGCGCAGCCGCTCGAGCTGCTGTCCGGCGGCGAGTTCCGCCGGCTCTACCTGGTGCGCGTTCTGGCCGGCGCGCCGAACTTTCTGCTGCTGGACGAGCCGACGAACGACCTGGACATCGAGACGCTGCGCGTCCTGGAGCAGTATCTGGACGAGTGGAACGGGTGTCTGCTTCTGGTATCGCACGACCGTGCGCTACTCAACCGCCTGACCGACTCGCTCCTGGTGTTCGACGGCTGCGGCGGGATCCGATCGATCGT
>RECL01000185.1 GCA_007694025.1 Spirochaetaceae bacterium | reverse complement strand
ATCCGGCTGACAAAGAACATCACAACACCGGCCAGAGCAAGACCCACGACTATCCCGCCAATCGCGAGAAAGCCTGCCTCAAGCAGAAAACTGAGCAGTACACGCCGTCGCTGCATCCCGAGCGCGCGCATCGTCCCGATCTCCTTGACGCGCTCGAACATGATCATCCGGAACGTGTTCGTTATTCCAACCATGATGATCAGAAACAGCACGAGCAGGATCACCAGCGCGGCCCCGTTGAGCAGGAGAACGATCTGCTGCACTTCGCTGAGAATGTCGTTCAACGTCAGTAACCGGTAGCGCGTTCCTGTCCACTCCTCGTCATCGCCGCTGTCGAACAGCGCCGCGACCGGATTCTCCGGATCATCGCTGCCACGGGTCCTGGGGAAAACATTCGCGCGCTCTACGAGCGCGGCGTAGAGTGCCTCGGCAGATTCGTCGATCGCCCGGATGTCGGGGATGAACACACCGATCGTCTGATAGCTGCCCGCCGGCACAAGGAGCAGTTCGTTCACGTAGTCGATGTCGGCATAGGCGGACAGCTGGCCGAAGAGCCCAGGGTCGAAGCTGATCGCGGCGACCACGAACTCACCCACGTTCTGCTGCCTGTCGACGGTCTGCATCCGCACGATGACCCGATCGTCTATCTCGACGTTCAACCTTCGCGCTATGTCGCGCGTGAGGATAATTCCGTTCCTGCGGCCATCGGCGCCCGTGCGGAGCATGTTCTCAAAGCTGCCGTCGACCAGGACGAGCCGGTCGCGAAGGAACCGCTCTCGCGTCCAGTCAGCGCCAACGATATTCTGCCGGACACTCGTACCCTGGAAAAAGAGCGCTCCGCTGAAATCGCTTCGCCGGGTAACCGTCACGACGGGGACACCAGATGCTTCGAGTGCGCCGAGTATCGGTTGTTCGTTGGAGACGATTCGCCGCTCGCGCGCGTCGTCGCTCCTTTCGACCGCCGACACGAACAGATGTCCGGCGAGCAGCTGGGAGAAGTTCTCGCTGACATTGATCACGAAACTACCGGCGAATCCATTGATCAGCGTGACGATCAGGATGCCGAACGCGATCGCTCCGCCGAGCAGGTACGTTCGGCGTTTCTGGCGGTTAAGGTTTCGCAGGGCGATCAAAACAAGTTTCATCGATTACTCCGACTGAATCGCCCTGATCGGGGCGATCCTCAGTGCCACGGCGACAGGGTAGAGGTGCGCGATGAGCCCGACCGCGCTCACGACGACAAGGGCGCTCACGATACTCGATCCCGACGCGATCGGCTTGAGCTCGGGACCCGCGAACAGGATGGTCAGGAACGTGTTCGTCGCTGGGACGCCGATCAGATTGAGCGCGCCGATGATCCCGAGCGCGACAACGGCGCCCAGGATCCCGAACACGGTGGTGATCGTCAACGTCTCCCATGCGAACATTCTCCAGACAAAACCGCGTTGTGCACCGAGCGCTCTCATCGTGCCGATTTCGCTCGTTCGCTCCAGGACGGAGATGACCAGCGTGTTCGTCATGATGATCAGCGCGACGATTCCGATGATGCTGATCGCAACGTTGAAAACGGTCCGAATCACGTCGGCCGTCGTTGCGAAGGGCCCCGCGGCGGCTTCCCAGTTTCCGGCGCGCGCGGCGATACCGGAGGACGCGAAGTATCCGTTCAGTTCGTCAACTATCGCATCGGTACGCCGGGGGTTGCGAACGCGGATCAGCATGTAGTTCCAGGTTCGACCCTGGATCGTCGCCTCCCCGGCACTCCCTTCGGCGACCGGCTGCGTGCGATCGCGGCGCAGTATCGCGTCGATGTCGTCGAAGTCGATCTGCGCGAACAGATCGTCAGCGAATCCGTCGTCGGCGAGCAACGAGTCACCGAACAGATCGTCAACGTCAAAGGCGCCGGCGGAGAAGTCACGGTCGAGCAGCTCGGTGTCTGCGATGTCGAGCGTGACGCCGGCGCTCGCACCAAGGTTGAGTCTCTGGATCGCTCGCAGGGTCTGCGGATCGAGGTAGCTGACGAGCTCGAAGCCGACGCCCTCGTTGATACCCTTTATGTCGTAGATGCCGACGAGTGGAACGACGCGGATCCTGGGCAACCCATCGGCTGTCAGGCCGACGATCCTCACCTCATCACCGACCTCGATCGCGACCTCATCGTCGGAGTGTCCCGCGTCGGCGAGCGCGGCGCGCGTTGTCCGTTCGAGTTCGCGGTGACGGTCGGTACTGAGCATCAGACCGACCTCTCCGGGACGGAGCGTCCGCCCCGATACCACTTCAATATTGTCGAACGCACGCCAGTAACTGTCGGGATCGACCGCGAACAGCACGGTCAGCACACTGTTACGAATGCCGTCGATGCGCTCGTCCTCGGCGCGAAGGAACCCGAATCCGGTGATCTGCGTGGTCCACGCGGCAACGTCGTCACGAGATTCGACGTGCCGGGCGATAGCGTCGAAGTCGGGAAGAACGGGTGTCGGGTCGATCCCACCTACGGTCTGCACGCCGAACAGGCTGATCGGACCGTCGGCGATGCCGGCCACCATGATGTCCCCGGTGTAGTTATCGATAAACGCGCGGCGAATACCCTCGCGCGCCGTGTCCATCATGCTGTTGCCAACGATCAGAATGACGACGCCAAGCGCGATCAGGATGCCCAGGATGAGGGTCTTTCCGCGATGCTCGAGCAGGTTTCGTAGCGCAATCCGGAACAGGAGCGGCATCGCTACTTTCCTGCGGCGACCGAATGGACCGCCTCGCGGGTTCTTCGGTCCTCGGTAATCACACCGTCGTGCAGCCGGATAACGTGGTCGGCGATGTCGACGATGGACGGATCGTGCGTGCTGAAGATGAACGTCGTGCTCAGGTCGCGGTTGATCCGTTTCATCAGTTCGATAATCGCGTTGCCCGTCTTCGAGTCCAGGTTTGCCGTCGGTTCATCGGCGAGCACGACCTGCGGCTTCGTGACGAGCGCCCGCGCGATCGCGACGCGCTGGCGCTGTCCGCCCGACAGCTCGTTCGGACGGTGATCGCGCCACTGCGTGAGCCCGACTGCTTCGATCAGGAAGTCGACGTAGTCGGCGCGATCCTTGCGGTTTGCCGTTTCCTTCCCCAGCAGAAGCGGAAACTCGATGTTTTCGAACACGTTGAGCACCGGGACCAGGTTGAAGCTCTGGAAGATGAATCCGATGAAACGGTGCCGCAGCGCGGTGATCTCACGGTCGGTAAGGCCGCCCGTCTCGTTCCCGTCGATGAGCACGCGTCCGGAGGTCGGTGTATCGATGCACCCGATCAGGTTCAGGATGGTCGACTTCCCGGATCCCGATGGCCCGGCTATTGAGATGAAATCTCCGCGTTCGATCGAAAACGTGACTCCGTTGACGGCTTTCACTTCGGTTCGGCCGAGCGGATAGACTTTATGGACTGATTCGAGTGCTACGATACTCATGGTTCCTCATGCACAAAATACACAGTGCGCGCCGTAGCGTCGCGCGGGACTCCTTAACTATGTCTTAACCTTGACGGGGGGACCTGTCGACCTTGACGTTGACCTGTCGACCTTGACGTTGGGTAGGGCGCGGAGTACCTTGCACAAAAGCAAAATCGAGGCAGTCATGACAGCAGACGGAGACGCGACCGGGAAAAACGCGGACGGCACTGAGGACCTTGAAGGTCAGAGCCGGTCGGACGAACGCGACACTACAGTGAACGATTCGGCGGATGCCGCGACCGGCAGGGCCGAAGCGGGTAGTGGTGACGCGGATGCGCCGGGCGTCGAGCAGGCACAGACAGTCGTCGAGCTTGCCACGCGCATCGACGAGCTGACCGAGCAGCTTCTGCGCAAAACCGCCGACTTCGACAACTACCGCAAACGGATGCTGCGCGAAAAGGAAGAGTTCGCCGCGTACGCGAATCGCGAATTGCTCCTGGACATCGTGCCGATCATCGACGACTTCGAACGCGCGATCAAGTCCGCCGAAGAATCGCGCGACTTCGACGCGTTCTTCAACGGCGTCGCGATGATCGAAAAGCAGTTCACGTCGATGCTCGAGCGGAAGTGGAAGCTCGTCCGGTTTGACAGCGTCGGGACGGAGTTCGACCCGCAACGGCACGAAGCGATACTGACCGAGGAGTCCTCCGAGCACGACGTTTCGGTAGTGCTCGAAGACTATCAAAAAGGGTATCTTTTGCATGAGAAGGTGCTACGGCCGTCCAAGGTGAAGGTGTCGGTGCCCGTCGCCGCGTCTGCCGATGGCGATTCCGGCGATGCGCCGACCGGCGAAGCGCCGACCGGCGAAGCGCCGGACGAACGGAAAGAGGAGTAAGCATGGGTAGGATCATCGGTATTGACCTGGGAACAACGAATTCCTGCGTCTCCGTGATGGAAGGTGGCGAGCCAGTTGTCATCCAGAACGCCGAAGGCCAGCGCACGACGCCCTCAATGGTCGCGTTCACGTCCAAGGGTGAACGGCTTGTCGGACAGCCGGCAAAGAACCAGATGGTGACGAATCCAGAGAACACGATCTACTCGATCAAACGGTTCATGGGACGACGGTTCAACGAGGTTTCGGAGGAGATCTCGATGGTTCCGTACACGATCACCCAGGACGGCAGCGGCGGCGCACGCGTTCAGGTCGCCGACAAGCAGTACTCTCCGCCGGAGATATCGGCCGCGATTCTCCAGAAGATGAAGGAGACGGCTGAGGATTATCTCGGGGAAACGGTCACCGAAGCGGTGATCACCGTACCGGCGTACTTCAACGATGCGCAGCGACAGGCGACCAAGGACGCCGGCAAGATCGCCGGGCTTGAGGTCAAGCGGATCGTGAACGAGCCGACCGCGGCGTCGCTCTCCTATGGGTTCGGCAAGGACAAGACCGAAGAGAAGATCGCGGTCTACGACCTTGGGGGAGGCACGTTCGACATTTCGATCCTCGAACTCGGCGATGGCGTGTTCGAAGTGAAGAGCACCAACGGCGATACTCACCTTGGCGGCGACAACTTCGACCAGCGCATCATCGACTGGCTGGTGGAAAGCTTCAAGGGCGACTACGGGATCGATCTGTCGAAGGACCGGATGGCGCTCCAGCGGCTGCGCGAAGCCGCCGAAAAGGCCAAGAAGGAACTGTCGAGCACGCAGCAGACCGACATAAACCTCCCGTTCATCACCGCCGACTCGAGCGGCCCGAAGCACCTTCAGTACGGTCTCACCCGTGCGAAGTTCGAGCAGATGGTCGCCGACCTGGTCAACAAGACGATGGACCCGTGTCGGAAGGCACTGAAGGACTCGGGTCTTTCGGCATCGGAGATCGACGAGGTCATCCTCGTCGGCGGTTCCACGCGCATCCCTGCGGTTCAGCGCGCGGTCAAGGAGCTCTTCGGTAAAGAACCGAACCGAAGCGTCAATCCGGACGAAGTCGTCGCTGTTGGCGCCGCGATCCAGGGCGGTATTCTTGGAGGCGACGTCAAGGACGTCCTGCTGCTCGACGTCACACCGCTGTCGCTCGGGATCGAAACGCTCGGCGGCGTGTTCACGCGGCTGATCGAACGGAACACGACGATCCCGACCCGCAAGAGCCAGATCTTCAGCACTGCCGCCGACAATCAGACCGCGGTAAGCATCCATGTCCTGCAGGGTGAACGCGAGATGGCCGCGCACAACCGCACGCTCGGACGATTCGATCTGGCCGACATCCCGCCAGCTCCGCGCGGAGTGCCTCAGATCGAGGT
Source organism: Spirochaetaceae bacterium (assembly GCA_007694025.1). Lineage (GTDB taxonomy): Bacteria > Spirochaetota > Spirochaetia > DSM-27196 > SLST01 > SLST01. Next base: position 25,180 of record RECL01000185.1, on the reverse strand, counting down.
CGCATTCGACATCGATGCAAACGGCATCGTCCACGTCTCTGCGAAGGATCTCGGAACCGGCAAGGAGCAGAAGATCCGGATCGAAACCTCTTCGGGGCTCTCAGAGGCCGAGATCGATCGCATGGTCAAGGAAGCCGAGGCCAACGCCGACAGCGACAAGCGCGCAAAGGAGACGGTCGAAGTCCGAAACCAGGCCGAAAACCTGGTCTACTCGACCGAAAAACTCCTGAAGGACAACGGCGACTCGTTGAGCGGCGACGAAAAGGCGAAGGTCGAACAGTCGATCTCCGACCTGAAGGCCGCGATTGAGGCGTCCGACACCGACGGTATCAAGGCCAAGATAGAAGCGCTCAATGCCGCGATGCATCCGATCGCCGAAAAGCTCTACTCGCAGCCGCAGCCCGGAGCAGCCGCACCCGATGGTGACGGCGACCAGCCCGATGGCGCTACGGAGGGCGGCTCCGGTGGACGCGCGTCCGGCGCGGCCGACGCGGAGGACGTAGACTACGAAGTCGTTGATGAGGACGACACGAAGAGTTAGTCCGTGGCGAAACGCGACTACTACGAGGTGCTCGGCGTAGATCGAAGCGCCGGCAAGGATGACATCAAGCGTGCGTACCGCAAGATTGCGGTCGCGAATCACCCCGACCGCAATCCGGGCGACAAGGCCGCCGAAGATCGGTTCAAGGAGGCGACCGAAGCGTACGAGATCCTCGCCGACGAAAAGAAGCGCCAGACCTACGACCAGTTTGGATTTGCCGGGGTCGAAGGAATGGCCGGCTCCGGAGGCGGGTTCGGCTACTCGACCGCCGCGCGCGACTTTGAAGACATCTTTGGCGATCTTGGCGGCTTCGGAGGCATATTCGAGCAGTTCTTCGGCGGTGGTCGTCGGCGTTCGGGAGGCAGGGAGTCTGTCCAGCGCGGGAGTGACCTGCGATACGACTTGCGGATCGCGTTCAAGGACGCGGTCTTCGGGACGAAGTCGGAGATCAGCTACCCGAAAGAGATCAGCTGTACTCGGTGCGACGGCAATGGGGCAGAGCCGGGTACAGGCGTGCGAACGTGCCCGACCTGCGGTGGATCTGGTCAGGTCAGGCGTAGTTCTGGATTCTTCTCCATCGCGAGCTCCTGTCCGACGTGCAGCGGCGAAGGAACGATCGTTGAAAAGCCATGCACCAAATGCGGTGGTTCGGGCCGACTGAAGAAGAACCAGAAGATCAACGTGTCGATTCCGGCGGGCGTGGAAGACGGCAGGCGTATCAGGATCCCCGATCAGGGGGACGCGGGGCCAAAGGGCGGACCCGCCGGAGATCTCTATGTCGTGGTCAGAATCGACGGCCACGAGTTTTTCGAGCGCGACGGCTACGATGTCTACTGCGTCGTGCCGATCACCTTCACACAGGCGGCGCTTGGTGGTGACATCAACGTCCCCACGCTCGAGGATCGGCGGGTCAAGGTGAAGATCCCCGCGGGCACCCAGAACAACAAGATTCTCAGACTGCGCAACGAGGGTATCCCGCAGTCGGGAACGAGCCGGCGTGGCGACATGTACATCCGTATCCTGGTGACGATACCGCAGCGGTTGTCGGGCCGGGAGAAGGATCTCCTGAAGGAACTCGCATCGCTCGAGGATGACAACTCGAACCCGAAGCCGATCCCGCTGGCGGATCTCAGGTAGCGATGGCACGCGGTAAGCGACGACGGCGGCTGATGCTCTCGGGGCTCGAGTCCCGAATGGTAGTGCTGTTCAGCGCCGCGATCGCGCTCGCCGTGCTGGTGGTTACCCTCACGACGGCTCTGGTCATCGTTGTACAACAGTCTGCTGGAGCGTCTGCCGAGGAGTTCCTGATCGTCTACCGTCGATCAGGGCGGATCGAACCCGTCGAACGCGACGGACGGCTCGTTGAGACGCGCACGTCGCGGACGGACGCCGTCCGCCAGACGACTCGCAGCGCGCTGATCATCCCGGTACTGCTGGTCAACAACGTTGTGTTGGTCGTGTTGCTCGCCATCGTCGGCATCCGCTATGCGCGGCGCTTCGCCGGACCGATCTACCGAATATCGACCGACATTCGCCACGTCCTTGCCGGCGACCGTTCGGTACGGATCAACCTCCGCAAGACCGACGAGCTACGCGAGTTCGCGCAGCGGATCAACGGGCTTCTCGACGCGCTCGAGCGGGCGCACCCGCGAACCGACGCATAGGGATCGATGCAAAGAATCCGTTGCGACTACCGGGCCCGCTGCCGACAATCTCAGTGTGAAGACTACGCACCAGACACTCCGCAGCGCGGTTATCGTCGCGTTGCTTGTTGCCGCGTTCGTGGCGTCTGCTCCCTCCGATCAGCTGCGCATCCGTCGTGTGCTGGCAGCCTGGCAACGCTTTCCGGTCGAAGAGTACGGCGACGACTGGATGACGCTCGATCGGAACAAGGATGGGCGCATCGATTACGCGGTGCAGGTAAACGACCGTGGCTTCAAGATCCGTGAGGCGATGGACTTCAACTACAACGGCTACATGGACAACTTCTACTTCTACACCGACGGAGAGCTCACTCGGCACGAAATCGACTCGAACTCGGACCAGCAGATCGACATCTGGGTCTACCTGTTCGACGCGATCTACATCCGGATGTGGGAGCGCGACACTAACCATGACGGCTACATCGACCAGCGGGTGGATTACGAGAATTGAGCGAGTACGTAACCTCCACGCGTGCTATCCGTGAGGCGCTCGCGTCCCGGACGGGTGGCGCGTGTCTCTACGTAACCGGCGACGCACCGTTGACCGCAGAGCTTGTAGCCGAGGCTCGCGCGGCTGGTGTGCGCGTTGAGCGTGTCACCAGAGCGGAGATTCGACGGCGTGCTGCGAACGCGCACAGCGCTGTCCTTGCGCTCGAAGCGGTGCCGACGGCGCAACCGGTTACCCTCGCGGATGCGCTCGCGTCGGCCGACAGTGATGCCGTGATCCTTGTCCTGGACCACCTGACCGATCCGCAGAACCTGGGGGCGATACTCCGTTCGGCCGACCAGTTTGGCGTTGCGTTCGTCGTGATCCCGACTCGTCGCAGCGCACCGATCTCTGCCGTCGTAATCCAGGCAAGCGCCGGGACCGCGCAGCACGTCGTGACGGTACAGGTGCCCAATATCGCGCGGTCAATCGACCAGATCAAGGAATCGGGCTTCTGGGTCTACGGTGCCGACATGACCGGAGAGGCGGTGCACCAGGTCGGCTTCTCCGGCAAGGTTGCGCTGATTCTAGGCAGCGAGGGCAGCGGGATTTCCCGGCTTGGTCGGGACCGGTGCGACAAGCTTGTACGGATTCCCCGGACGGGAAGGGCGGATTCGCTGAACGTATCGGTTGCGTGCGGGGTGCTGCTCTACGAGGTTCGAAGGGCTCAGGGATGGCTCGATACGCGGTGAGGCGCCACCGTCGGGCGAACCGGGTCAGTTACCGAAGACTCGGCCGCCGACATCGGGACGCAGCCACGAACCCGGAAAGGTCACGTCCTTGGCGGCGCGGTACGCGCGTGCACGCGCGTTGAGCAGGCCTTGACCCATTCCGACGACGGTGAAGCATCGTCCTCCGCCTGTATGGATCGTGCCGTCGACCCGGCTGGTCGACGCGTGGAATACAAGCGCTTCGTCGTCGGGAAAGCCTGGAATCGTGTCGACGGGGAGTCCTGTCGGGTAATCGGACGGGTACCCGGGCGCCGCGACCACCACTGCGAGCGCCGACATGTTGGATATCGTCGGGGCGTACGAAGCGATTGATCCGGTGACCATCGCGTCGAACAGGTCGACCAGATCCGAGCCTATCAGCGGGAGAAGCACCTGCGCTTCCGGGTCGCCAAAACGGACGTTGTACTCGAGCACCCGCGGCCCGTCTTCGGTCACCATGATCCCGAAGTAGAGAATGCCCCGGTACGTCAGACCGGCGTCAGACATACCGCGATAGGTGGGCTCTACGACTTCAGCGACGATCCGATCCCACGTCTTCGCGTCGAGCCACGGTACCGGACAGATAGCGCCCATCCCGCCGGTGTTCGGCCCCGACCCGCCAACGCCTGCCTTCTTGTAATCGGTACACGCGGGCAACAACAGATGCGACCGGCCGTCCGAGACTCCGAAGACCGAAACCTCGTACCCGACAAGATGCTCTTCAACAACGACCTGGTCTCCGCGGTCGATCGTCTGTCTCCCGAACTCTATCATCGCATTCCGGTCGTCGGTCTCCAGAACTCCCTTTCCGGCGGCAAGTCCGCTCTGCTTCACGACGAAGCGGCCGGTAGAGTCGCTGAGGTACTGCTCCAGCTCTGCGGCGTCGTCAAACGTGCGGAACGCCGCGGTCGGGACTCCATAGCGCTCCATGAACGCCTTGCTGAATGCCTTGCTGCTCTCCATGCGCGCTGACGCGCGGCCGGGTCCGATCGCGGCGATGCCGGCGCTCTCAAGCTCGTCGACGATACCGTTGGCGAGCGGCGTCTCCGGTCCGACGACGACGATATCGATCCGCTGATCGCTCGCCGCGCGTACGATCTGCTCGACGTTCTCACCGACGTCACCAAGGTTCGTTGCGATCGCTTCGGTTCCCGCGTTGCCGGGAGCCACGAAGAGACCCGAGATGCGGTTGCTGCGAGAAAGCTTCCACGCGATCGCGTGCTCACGCGCGCCGCTGCCAACGACCAGTATCCTCACATCGCGCTCCTACGGTCACCCGGACGATCCAACGCTTCACAGAGTACGCGAGGATAGTGCGAATGCTCAAGCGCATGGATTCGGGCCTCGGCCTCCTCCAGACTCGATACCTCCTCACGCGCGAACGAATGCTGCTCGATCACCGTGCCGGTATCGATTCCGGCGTCGACGTAGTGGATCGTGATCCCCAGACGCGACGCACCGGAGTTCCAACTGCGCTCGATCGCGTTCAGTCCCGCGAAGTCGGGAAGAAGCGAAGGATGGATGTTGTAGATCGCAGACGCGAATGCGTCTACGATTGGCGGCGGAAGTACCTTCATGAAGCCGGCAAGCGCGATCAGGTCGGGATCGAGTGTCGTCAGGAGATCAAGAAGTTGCGCTTCGGCCGCCGAACGTCCCGACGCATAGTCCACCACGATCCAGGGTACGCCGATCGACTCAGCCCGACGGATCGCGTACGCATCAGGGGTGTTCGTGATCAATGCGGTAAGCCGATGGTGCGTTGTTCGGACGCGCCGGGCAATCGCCTCGAAGTTCGAGCCCGAACCGGACGCAAGGACTACGAGTTCAGCCATCGCGCGGCTCAACGGCGCCGACGACCAGGATCGGCTCGGATACCGCGCGCTCGAGGAGCGCGAGCCGATCGCGAGCGATAACCATCACGACTCCGATTCCCATGTTGAAGACGGCACGCATCTCGCCGACTGCGACCGAACCCCCGCGGGCGATCGCGTCGAACACCTCGGGAACCTTCCACTCCCAGCTGAACACCGGCTTCAGATCGGCCGGCAATACGCGCGACACGTTCGACACAGGCCCACCGCCCGTGATGTGCGCGGCAGCCTTGATGTGAGGAGCAGCCGCGATGAGCTCGCGAACGTAGATCCGCGTCGGCTCGAGCAGTCTTCGCCGCATCGGGTCGTCACGGTCGAGCGCCTTTCGCGCAAGCGAAAGACCATTCGAGTGGACACCCGAGCTCGCGAGCGCCACGAGCAGGTCGCCGGCGCAGATCGAATCAGACCTTGGAAGGCGCTCATCGGCTTCGACGATGCCAACCGCGAACCCGGCCAGGTCGATGTCGTCTACCGCGTAGAGATCGGGCATCTCGGCGGTCTCACCGCCTGCGAGCGTGCACCCGGCCTGCTCACACCCGGCTACCACGCCGTCGATGACCCGGTCGAGCACACCGCGGTCGATCCTGCCGCACGCGATATAGTCCAGGAACGCCATCGGCTGCGCGCCACACACCGCCAGGTCGTTGACGCACATCGCAACCAGATCGATGCCAACGCCCGAGTAATCGCCGAACTCCTTCGCGACAAGGAGCTTGGTGCCGACTCCGTCGGTCGTGGACAGCAGCACAGGGCGTTTCCATCGCGTCGGGTCGAGTTCGATCCCTCCGGCGAAGCCGCCGATCGCACCGATCGCCTCGCTCGCGCGCGTGGCGATGGACCGGGCGAACTCATCGCCTCGCTCGACGCTTACTCCGGCATCCTGGTACCTATTCGGCTTCATCGTCTGCTCCCGCTTCGGGTGAGGTATCGCGACTGAACCGCTTCAGCTCTTCGGGCAGAAGCGGCACGTCGATCGGATAACGGCCCGTGAAGCATGAGTAACAGTAATTGTGCGGATCGTCCACCGACTCACGCAGCAGCTCAACGGTAAGAAAGCGGACCGAATCGGCGCCGATAGTCTCGGCGATCTGTTCGGGAGTCATGTGGTTCGAGATCAGTTCGGCCCGTGTCGGGATGTCGATCCCGAAGAAACATGGCCACCGGATCTCCGGAGAGCTCAGCCTCAGATGCACCTCGAGTGCGCCTGCCTCCTTGAGGAGTCGAACAAGGATCTTCGCGGTGGTCCCGCGGACGAGCGAATCGTCGACCAGGATCACCCGCTTGCCGGAGACGACTTCGCGCACCGGATGGAGCTTCATGCGAACCGCGAGTTCGCGCTCCGAGGTCGTAGGCATTATGAAGCTGCGGCCGGCATAGTGGTTCCGCGTCAGACCGAAGTCAAACGGCAGGCCAGCGTAGTCAGCGTAACCGATCGCCGCGTTCGTCCCCGAATCGGGCACCGGAACCACAATATCGCCAAGGCCCGGTCCGTCAGCCGCCGCAAGGGTCGCGCCCATTCTCTTGCGCGCAAGGTGCACGGAGACATCGAAGACCTGCGAATCGGGCCGCGCGAAGTAGATGAGCTCGAAGATGCACTGGTTCGGTCGAACCGGGAGCGGAAGGCGTTCGCTATGAATACCCGCGTCGTCGACGAAGATGAGCTCACCAGGTTCGACGCTGCGGAAGCCGTCGACCCGGAGTATCTGGAGCGCGCAGGTTTCGCTCGCTATGATCGTGGCGTCATCCTTCCAGCCGATGTACAGCGGTCGGAACCCGAGGGGATCGCGTACCGCGACAAGCCGGTCGTCGTGAATGAGCACCATGCTGTACGCGCCTTCGATCATGGACAGGGTTTCGATGAGCGCCCCGTGAAAGTCATCCTTGCGGCTTCGCGACAGCATGTGCAGGATCAGCTCGGAGTCGGAACTGGTCTGGAAGATAGCGCCTTCGTCGAAGAGCATCTCCTTGATCTCACGCGTGTTGGAGATGTTCCCGTTGTGCGCGAGCGCGATCTCTCCCTTGTTGCAGACGACGTGCAGCGGCTGGACGTTTTCTACCTTGTTTCCGCCATGGGTCGAATAGCGGACGTGACCGATTCCGACGCGCGACATGCGTTCCTGCGACAGATAGCGCGACAGAACCGTGGAAACCATCCCCAGATCCTTGTACACGACGGTCCGGTTGCCCTTGCGATACGCGATCCCCGCGCTCTCCTGGCCGCGATGCTGAAGAGAAAAGAGCGGGAAGAAGAGTTTTTCAGGCAGATTGATCTCGGCGCGACTGTGAATCGCGGCGACGCCGCAAAAGTGCTTCATGCCATCCGCGGTAACAGGCAGCCGTCGCACGCACCGACCACGGAGGCTACCCGATGCCGAAGAACGCGTGCGAGTTCGCGTGGATCTGAGCGCAGAACGCTTCGGGATCCATCTCGCGCAGTTCGGCCAGGAAGAGCGCGGTCTCTTTGAGGTACGCCGGCTTGTTGCGCTTGCCGCGCTGCGAAGCCGGTACCATGAACGGGCTCTCGCTTTCGATGAGCATGCGTTCGATCGGCATCTTCTTCGCGGTCTCGTGAAGGTTGCGCGCGTTGCGATACGTCACGTTACCGGCGAAGGAAATATGGAGATCGAGTTCGAGCGCCTGCTCAGCGTAGCTCCAGTCTTCCGAGTAGCAGTGCAGCACTGCGCCGCGTCGGGGTCGTTTCTGTCGCAGAATGTCGAGCACATCGGCGCCGGCATCTCGGTTGTGTATCACGACGGGCAGGTCAAGGCGGTCGGCGATCTCGAGCTGGGCGATGAACAGCTCGATCTGCGAATCCTTGTCTCCAAACTTGCGGAAGTAGTCGAGACCAGTCTCGCCGATCGCGACGACGCGTTCCCTGCGGGCACCCTCTTCGACCTGGTTCTGCCACTCCTTGCCGGGGTTCGTCACTTCCGACGGCGACACACCGATCGCATAGTAGACGTGTGATGCGGTCTTGAGGTTCTCGTAGACCTGGAAGAAGTCACGGAGATTGTTGCAGATCGACAGGATGCCGTCGACGCTTTCGCGCTTGGCTTCCTGAACAACAATGAGCTGTTCGATCGGGTCTTCATGGATCAACCCGATATGGGCATGAGAGTCAAATAACTTCATAAATGCTTCCGTTGTGATGATTCAGATCGTGAGCGAACCGACGCTATGAACATAGCACCGGTACGGGGCGTCGTCAACCGGGTGGTTTGACAAAGCCTGGGGGGCGTGGTAGCGTTAGGCACCGGTCATCATGAAGAGCCGAAACCGCAAGAGAACCCGTTCAGATTCATCACAGCAGAACTCGGAGCGCCCTCGCGGGTCGGCTACCGTGGGCGATCGACTCCGAAGTGGATTCGCCGGTCTGCGCAGCCGAATCGCGCTGTTCTACCATGCCGGACGGCAGCGATTCACAGTCATGTTCATCCCGCACTCGGAACGACGCGTCGTCAACGTCCAGCTCAACTGGTTTGCGCTTGGGCTGCTTGCGGTCATGACCGTCGGGCTTGTCGCCGGCTTCTTCTACCTTGCGTCGCGTTTCACCGGCAGCGATCGCGTCGCCCGCATCAGCGACGCGCGCTTGCGCGAAGCAGAGGCCGGGCTCGACATCGTACGACAGGAAGTGGGGGAGTTCCTCCAGGTCTACGACGAGTTCGAACGCGTGCTCGCGACAACGCTGCGTCGGCTCGACGCCGATCGCAACGGGGGGCAGGAGGTCCCGACATCGGGCGGCGATCTTGCCGCACTTCTGAACCTCGACGTAGTGACGGCCGGCCAGGTTCGCGAAATCGCCGAACTCAGACGAATCGTCGCATCGCTGCGCGGTTCGGTCGGTCCTCTGACGGAGATCGGCGGCGTGCTTCAGGCGCATCAGCAGCTGCTCAGCGACATTCCAAACAAGTGGCCCGTCGGTAACGGTCTTGGGTACGTGACAATGGAGTTCGGCCCGAACATCAACCCGATAACCGGCGTCTGGCACATGCATCGCGGGGTCAATATCTCATACTACCCGGGCACACCCGTCGTGGCCGCAGCGAGTGGAGTCGTGTCCACGATCGGAGTCGATGTTGCCGGCGGCACGGGGGCGTTCGTTCAGATCGACCACAAGTATGGCTTTCGCACCCGATACGCAAGTCTTGGACGGGTCGCGGTACGGGAAGGCCAGCACGTCATTCAGGGACAACGTATCGGCGCGATGGGCAACAACGCGGTGTCGATCGGGCCGCACCTCACGTTCTCAATCTGGATCGGAACCGAACTCATAGATCCGTCGCACTTTCTGAAGCTTGCACGCCCCGACTACACGCTGCGCGGGCGTGCGAGGTCGTAGCATGGCCGTCGACCGACACGCAGAAGAGACATTCATCAACTCGATCGTCGGTCCCGGGACGATGTTCCGGGGGCACGTTGAGCTCAACGGCCTGCTGCGAATCGATGGTGACTTCTCAGGGTCGGTCAAAACCGATGGTCGCGTGATCATCGGGCAGCGCGGTCGCGCCGATTGCGCGATCGAAGCCGGTTCGGTTGTGATCGGCGGTCTGTTCCGTGGTGAGATCCTTGCGTCGCAGAAGGTCGTCCTGCTTTCATCGTCAATAGTGGTTGGCCGGATCAGCGCTCCACGGCTGGTCGTCGAATCAGGCGTCCGCTTCAGCGGTACGTTCGAGATATCGGGCGATGATGCGTCAGCCGGTCGATCGGTCATCGACGCGCAGAAGAAGAAACTGCTGCTCGAGAGCATACGTACCCGCGAGCAATCCGACGCGGTTCGCCGCACCACCGCCGATCGTGGCGGTGAGGCGGTGCCCGTGGAGAGCGCCGAGTGGAACGGGTAGGCGGCGCGGGTTTTTTCAGCTATCGTCGGCGCGTCGGTGGCAAGGACGACGCAAAACGCGCGGCCGGCTCGACCGGCTTGTTCGATTCCGAGCTCGAGCGGAGCGCCGAATCGGAGCACGCGGACGTCGTCCCGGCGATGACCGATGCAGAGACCGCCGCGCTGCTCGATGCGGTGTTCGAAGCCGGTGACCGACTGAGGCGTGATGTACGCACCGACACGCTGATGGCGTACAAGGATACGGTCCGTCGCTTCCTCTCTGCGGTCGTTCGCCGTGGTCTCATCGTAGAGGAGCGCGTATCGGGATCGAACATCCTGAAGCGCAAGCGGTACGCGTTGGTCCACGTGATCGACCGCAAGCTCGAACAGCTTGCGGCCGGTATGGTGTCGTCGCAGCGCAATCAGATCGATCTGCTCGCGCGCATCGACGAGATCAACGGTCTTATTGTCGATCTGACACGGTAGTCGTGAGGGGATGAAATGAGCGATCAGCAATCTTGCCTGCAATGCTGCCAGAGTGGCGGCCGGCAGGACCCGATACAGGACGACGAAGTCGTTGTGCGTCTCAGCCATACTCGTGAGAGTGTGCTGTGCAGCGTCAACGGGATGCAACTGCGCTGCGGCGACGACGTCGTGGTTCCCACCCGCTATGGCGACGACATCGCGCGCGTGCTCGGATGCGTGACCGACGCGACGCGTGACGAGTACGACAAACCGGTTGCGATCATCCGGACGGCCAGCGATGAGGATCGACGGGTCACCGCGGAGAACGACCGTGACGCCGCCGAGGCGCTCGGTTTCGCGAAGCAGCTCGTCGAGCAGAGCGGTCTTCCGATGTCAATGGTCAGCGCCCACTATTCGATCGACCGATCGCGGCTGGTCCTGCTCTTCACCGCAGAGACGCGGGTCGATTTCAGGGATCTGGTAAAGGACCTGGTGCACGAATACCGGGTCAGAATCGAGCTGCGGCAGATCGGGGTTCGCGACGAGTCGCGCATCGTCGGCGGCCTTGGCATCTGCGGTCGGGTGCTCTGCTGCAACGGAGTATCGGACCGGCTGAAGGCAGTCTCGATCCGCATGGCCAAAGCGCAGAACCTGTCGCTCAACTCCGCAAAGATCTCCGGTCCGTGCGAGCGTTTGCTCTGTTGTCTGGAGTACGAGTACGATTTCTACCGCGACGCCAAGCGAGGCGTGCCGGGTGTCGGCGCGCGTGTCTACTGGGGCGAAGAGTCGCTGCGGGTCTCAGACGTGAACCTGCTCACGCGGGTCGTACGGATCGACAACCGCGAGCGCTCTGCGACGTTGCCCGCCGAGCGCATTCGCTACGACTCGGGCGATCAGCGCTGGGTCGTGTTGGACGACGCCGGGGATTCCTGATACTGCAGCCGGTAGAGGTTGTAGTAGTGCCCACGCCGCGCGATCAGCTGCTCGTGGGTTCCGAGCTCTACGATCTCTCCGGCCGACAACACGACGATCCGGTCTGCGTTCTTGATCGTGGACAGCCGGTGCGCGATCACGAGCGCGGTCCGGTTCTCCATCAAGCGTTCGACGGCGATCTGGATCAGCTGTTCGGTCTCGGTATCGATGCTCGCGGTTGCTTCATCCATGATGATGATTCGTGGATCGTGCGCGAGCACCCGAGCGAAGCTCAGCAGCTGACGTTGACCGGTAGAGATGTTCGTCGCGCCCTCCGTCAGTCTGGTGTCGTACCGCGCGGGAAGACGCTCGATGAAGCCGTCGGCTTGAACCATCGTACAGATTTCGGCGAGCCGATCATCATCGATATCGAGCCCGAGCGTGATGTTGTTTCGTATCGTGTCACTGAACAGAAACACGTCCTGCTGGATCGGCTGGATGAGCGTTCTCAACGTGTCCCGCTCGTACTCGCGGATATCGACGCCATCGAGCCGAATCGACCCGTGCTGGATATCGTAGAGGCGGGTGAGCAGGCTCGCAATCGTCGTCTTGCCGGCGCCCGTGTAGCCGACGATCGCGATCGTCTCCCCCGCATCGATCGAAAGCGTCATGTCCCGGATCACCGGCTCGTCGGCTTTGTACGCGAAGGTCACGTGATCGAAATCGAGCTTGCCTGAAGGAGTGTTACCCGGCACGTAGGTCCCGGTATCGGGTATCCGCTCCACGGTGTCAAGCATCTCGAACACGCGCTCTGCGCCGGCGATCGCGCTCTGGAGGATCGTGAACTGCTCGGAAATCTGCATCACCGGCTGGTAGAAGCGCCTGATCAGGTTCACGAACGCGATCAGGATCCCGAGTGAGACGAGTCCTGAGGTCACGAACGACGCTCCGAAGTAGACCACGACCGCGATCGACACCGAGCTCAGCAGGTCGATCATCGGCCGGAACACTGCAAAGACAAACATCTCGCTCAGGTTCGCGTTGAGGAGCTTGTCGTTGCGCTCGGTGAACTGCCGGTTGACGCGCTCCTCCTGAACAAAGAGCTGCACAATCGACATTCCCGACAGATGCTCGCTCAGGAACGCGTTGACGCGCGACACCCACAGTCTGACGTTACGAAACGCTTCTCTCGCGCGACGCCTGAAGAAAATCGTGAGCAGCAGCACGGCGGGAAGCGTAGCGATCGTGACCAGTCCGAGCCGCCAGTTCAGGAGCATCAGCGTCACGAGCGACCCGAGCATCAGCGCGAAGTTGCGTAGCAGGTTGATGAGAACCTCGGTAAACAGCTGGTTGATCGTTTCGACGTCGTTCGTGACCCGCGTGACCAGTCGTCCTACCGGGTGTCCCGACAGGTAGGCGAGTCGCTGCGCAACGGTATGCGAAAAGAGCTCGGATCGCAGATCCTTCATGACTCCCTGGCCGGTCAGCGCCATCAGATAGATCTGGCAGAACGTGAACACCAGGACGCCGATCAGCAGCGACACGAACAACCCGGCGTAACGCACAAGGTTCTCAAGGTCGTGCGACCGGATCGCTCGCAGCGTGTCCTGCGACAGGCCACCGAGCATCGATGCGTCGATCGCGGCGTAGGTGCGCGATTCGTGGACCCCACGATCGGCCGTCAGCTCATCGAACCGACCGTCGAACAGCGCGACGGTGTCACTGTCAAACGGAAAGACGTAATACCGTGTGGAATCGAGCACGCCGTCGGCCTCAAGCTGTCGCCGGTCGACGCCGCTGACCGCAACGAGCCGGTTGTCGGGGACATAGACCGATCCGCCGATCGACACCGCGCCGCTGGTGTCGAGCGAGCGCAGCTCGACTCGCGCCGCCGCGGCATCGTCGATCCGTGCATACTTGACGACAAGGTGGTTGTCGACAGCGCGTTGGATCACCACGGGCAGAAGCAACTCCGACGAGATGCCGAACAGGAGCGCGACGACGGCTACCGCGATCATCATCCGGTACGGGCGTCCATACCGCAGCAGCCTGCGCATGATCGTCGGGTCGTACCCCGCGATGATCTTCTCATCTTCCATGTTCGTGCTCCGCTCCGCTGTCGGAAAGCTGCTGCAGCGCAGCGACCTCGCTGTAGAAGCCCTCTTCGGCGATGAGCTGTTCGTGCGTGCCGTACTGAACGAGTCTCCCGCCGTCGAAAACCGCGACCCGGTCTGCGGTCGACAGCGTGCTGACGCGGTGACTGACGATAACGCTGGTGCGATCGGCGCGCTCGTTGAGCAGCCTCTTGAGAATCAGCTCTTCGGTTTCGGTGTCGACTGCCGACAACGCGTCGTCGAACACGAGTATGCGCGGATTCTTCGCGAGCGCTCGGCTGATCGCCACGCGCTGCTTCTGCCCACCGCTCAGCGTGAGCCCACGCTCACCGACGGTGGTCGCCAACCCGTCGGGGAACAGCTGCAGGTCGCGGCTGATCGTCGACACCTCCGCGACGTGATCGACAAGCTCGTCGCTCGCATCCGGCGTGGAGAATGCGATGTTGTCACGAAGCGGTGCGGAAAAGAGAAAGGTGTCCTGCGGCACTGTGCCGAACGCGTCGCGCAGCGTCGCCAGGTCGTAATCAAGGATGTCGACCCCTCCGATGAACACCGTCCCACGCGGAGGGTTCGACAGCCGCGGCAGCAGCCGTAGAAGCGTCGATTTGCCCGAACCGGTGCGCCCAAGGATCCCCAGGCTCGTCCCCTCAGGAATTTCGACCGACACGTCCACGAGCGCGGGCTGCGAAGCATCTTCATACGCGAACGTGAGTCCGCGAATCGAGATCGCCGATGATGTCATCTCTGTCACCGCTCCGTCTGGAGAGGCGATCTCGGGCTCTTCGTCGAGGATCTCGTTGATTCTACCGAGCGACGCGGCACCCCGCTGCAACAGGTTCACGGTGAAGCCGGCACCGAGCATCGGCCAGATCAGCATCTCGATGTAGCTGAGTGTCGCGACAAACTCACCCGGCGACAGCGAGCCAAGGATAACCGCTTCGCCGCCGAATCGCAGCAGGAGCAGCGTCATCATGCCGGCCAGAAAACTCACAACCGGGAAGAAGAGCCCCCAAATCCGGACGAGTCGCATGTTCCGCCGCTGGTACTCGTCGTTTGCGCCGCGGAACCGGTCAAGGAAGAACCGTTCCTTCACGAAGCTCTTCACGACGCGGATCCCCGAAAACACCTCCTGCGCGTGCCGGCTGAGGTCGGAGAACCCCTCCTGGACGCTGCGGAACAGCCCCCGGATGAACCCGCCAAGAAACAACGTCATCATCGCGATGAGCGGCAGCGGGATGATTATCAACCGCGCGATCAGCGGTTGCTGAGCGAACAGGATCGCCAGGATCGCGACCGTCATGAACAGCCCGTCAAACAGCGCCACAAGCGCCATACCCGACGCCATGCGCACCGCGTTCATGTCGTTCGTCGCGCGCGCCATGATGTCCCCGATCTGGCTTCGCGAGTAGAAGCTCGGCTGCAACCGCAGCAGGCTGTCGAACAGGCGACGCCGCAGATCCGCCTCGATCCGCATCGCCGATCCGATGATGAACCGCCGCCACCCGTAGCGTCCGGCGGCGATCGCGATCGATACGCCGATCAGCTGCAGCATCAGAAGCGCGATCGTGCGCAGCTCGAAGACACCGGTCGCGATCAAGTCCATCGCGATCCGCAGAAACTGCGGAATCAGTATCTGGCTGCCGCTCGTCAGCGCGAGCGACAGGATCCCAAGGAAGTACGCCCAAGCGTACTTGCGGAAGTAGGGGAGCAGCGTCCGATATGCGTTCATCTCAAACCGTTTCCGACCGCCAGGCCCTGATCTGATCGACTATCGCGTCGTGAGCGGACTCGACGGCGGCCTGGATACCCCGTTTCGATCCGTCGTGGGTGAATACACCGACAAGCCGTGCGCGGTAGGTGACCGTGTTCATCCGCTTCGCAAGGTCCTTCATCGTCACGATTCGGTACCCTCCATCGACGGCGACCGCAGCGATCGGCGCGGTTCTCCCGGCTAGAATCGTCCGGATACCGCCGGGATGAAACGGGCGAACAGCGCCGTCTCGCGAACGAGTGCCTTCGGGGAAGACGACCGGGCATCTGCCCGCGTCAACATCGCGCCCAAGGCGCTCGAGCCGTCGAACAACGGTGCGATAGTCGCCGGTTCGGTCGATGAGCGCGTGCCCACCGAGCCGCAGTACCTCGGAAACCGCAGGAAAGCCGCGCGAAAGCTCCTTCTTCGCGACGAACCTCAGCCCGTGATTCGGTAGCGATGCGAGCAGAACGACGATATCGGCGACACTCTGATGGTTCGCGCAGAAGACGACCGGACTCGGAACGTCGTGGACAAGCCCACGATCGAGCTCGACCCTCAGCCGGCCGTAATAGCGGACGATCGCAAACAGACGCGTCGCCATCCACGACACGCGTCGCTCAACGTAGCTGCGCGCCGCACGCCGGTTCAGCGCCGACAGTGTCTTCAGGGTGAACTCCCACGCGAGCAGTTGTCCGAAGATCGCTGCGAGCATTATCGCAATTCGCACCCTCGTAGTGTAGTAGCCTGTGGCGCGAAAGGAAAGAAGCCGTCTGCGGTTTGAGCGCAGATGTTGACAGGTTTGTGGGGCGGTGGTAACTTACGGTGCCACCATTACTTACTAGTCGGAGGACTTACTTGAGAGACCAGAGCTCTGCCGCCAAACGGCACAAACAGAGTGAAAAGCACCGGATTCGCAATCGGGCGGTTCGCAGCCAGGTACGCACGAACATTCGCAAGTTTCTTGCCGCTGTTGAGAGCGACACCAAGGACGCTGCCGGCGAGCAGCTCCATCGCGTCACCCGACTGCTCGACGGCGCGGCCGGCAAAGGCATCTACCACCGGAACACAGTAGCCCGAACGAAATCGAGACTTCACGCGCGACTGAACCGGATGGCATAGCCGCGCCCAGCTCGAGGAGTGATGATGACGGGAACCAAGCTTACCAAAGCCGAGATCGTTGAAAGCATCGCCGAGAGCATGGACGTAAGCAAGAAAGACATTCACGCCATCATCGACGGCTTTTTCGCCGAGGTCAAAGGTGCGCTCATGCACGATCGGACGGTTGAGTTCCGTGGGTTCGGGACCTTCGAGGTTCGCACCCGCAAGGGTCGCGATCGGGCACGCAATCCAAAGACTGGCGAAACGGTCCGCGTTCAGGACCATGGCGTCGTCGTGTTTCGCCCCGGTAAAGAGATCAAGGATGCCGTCTGGCCGCTGAGAAGCTAGCCCCAACACAAACCGCAGCCAACACGCTCCCGTCCGCCGACCACTGGTCGGCCAGGCCTTTCTGGCAGAATCTGCTCGTACAGCTCCTGCTGGTCGCGACCGGCGCGATCGTTTTCTCGCTCGCATTTCCGAGCTTCGTGTCGAAGTGGGGGTGGGCGCCACTTGCGTACGTCGCGTTGATCCCGGTCGCGGTAGTCGTCCATCGCGCGCGATGGCCGGAGGTGTTTGCGTTCGGATTCCTGTACGGACTCACAACATACATCATCCACAACTACTGGCTCGGCGGGTTTCACCCGCTGGCAGTGCTGCTGGTCCCTCTGATCTACGCGACCTACTTCCTGATGCTCTTCCCGATGCTGAAGCTCGCCGACACGCTGATGCCACGCTACGGGTATCTGTTGCAGGTCGCGATGTGGATGTCGTACGAGTACATGCGAACGCAGGCCTTCCTGGGCTACTCGTACGGCATCATCGGCTACTCGCAGTATCTGTTCCTGCCGCTCGTCCGGCTGAGCAGCCTGACCGGCGTCTGGGGCGTGAGTCTCCTGGTCGTGTTCCCGAGCTTCTATCTGGGGGCTGGCCTTCGCGACGGATGGAGAGCGCTTCCTGCGTTCCTGCGCGCGCACAGAGTCTCCGCAATCGCATGGGCAGTCGCATTCGTACTCGCGATCGGCTACGGAATCGCCACTCGTGTAGACTACTCAGAGGCTCCCACCTGGCGCGTCGCGCTTATCCAGCAGAACGCCGATCCGTGGGTGGGAGGATATCCAGCGTACCGGAGATCGCTCGATATCTCGACCCGCCTCAGCCGTGAGGCACTTCAGCACAATCCCGACGTCGTAGTCTGGTCGGAGACGTCGGTCGTGCCGCCGATCGACTTTCACATGCGGTTTCGAACGAGCCGCGAATCGCATGAAATCGTATCGGATCTGATCGCGTTCCTTGACGATCAGGACACGCCGTTCATCATCGGCAACTCGAGCGCGCGCTTCCTTCGCGGACCGAGCGGCGAGCCGGAGCGGATCGATTACAACGCGGTGATCGTTCATCACAACGGTCAGTTCACCGAACCGTACCGGAAGGTCCATCTGGTTCCGTTCACCGAACACTTTCCGTACCGCCGTCAGTTTCCGTGGCTCTACGACATGCTGATGGACAGCGGCAGCAACCACTGGGGCCACGGTGACGAGTTCACCGTATTCGAGATCGACGGTATCAGGTTTTCGACTCCGATCTGCTTCGAAGACACGTTCGGGTACCTGACCCGCGAGTTTGCGCGCAACGGGGCCGACATATTCGTCAACCTCACCAACGATCTGTGGTCGCGGAGCGTTGCTGCATCCATGCAGCACATGATCATGGCGGTCTTCCGGGCGACCGAGACGCGGCGGACGATGGTCCGGAGTACCAACGGCGGTATGACGACGATCATCGACCCGAACGGTCGGATCCTGGATCTTTACCCACCGTTCGTGGAAGGATATCTGATCGGTGACGCACCGCTCTACGTCGGTCCTGACTCGCTCTACCTGCTGTGGGGCGACTGGCTGGCGTACGTCATGCTGGTGATCGCATTCGCCGGGGTGTTCGTCGCTGCGTTCTTCGCGGTGCGTCGCGACCGTGCGCAAGCGGTTTGACACGCGGTGCATGACGCGAGACAATAGGGGAGAGGCGATTGATGGCCAAGATTCTAATCGTTGACGACGAGCAGATCAATCTTGATTTCTTTGAGGTGATGCTGACCAAGCTCGGCTTTGAAGTCGTGAAGGCGTCGGACGGCGAAGAGGCGCTTGAGCTGGTCCAGGAGACCGAGCCTGATCTGATCGTGCTCGACAACATCATGCCCCGTCTGTCGGGCTGGGAAGTCACGCGGATGCTCAAGCACGATCCGGAGTACCGCGACTATTCGGCGATCCCGATCATCATGTTCTCCGCGATGGACGACGTCAAGGACAAGATCGAAGGGTTCGAGCTCGGCGTCGAGGATTACATCACCAAGCCATTCAACTTCTCCGAGGTGCTCGCGCGCATCAAGGCCGTGCTCCGCAACCACGAGCTCGGCCAGCAGGTGCTCAACCGGGAAGAGCGTATCGCTCTCGCGGTATCGATGAACGATCAACTGATCGGTTTTGTGAAGACGCTTCGCGCTCCGCTCGAACGTGTCGGCACCGGAGACGATGCAGCGGTCGCAGCCGTTGCGCGTGAGCACGCCCGGCAGACGCTTGAGCGCCTCGACGACCTCGAGCAACAGATCAGTATCTACGGGCAGCGCGTGGGACAGTTGCGCGACCGGGCGATCACGCTCGACGCGATCGATGAACGATACCAAAAGCATCTCCAGAACCTTCGCGACAACGCCGATTCGATCGTGTAGGAGAGTAGATGGTAACTGAAGCAAGACGTCAGGTGCTCGAACTGTTCCGTGAAGGGCGCAACCTCTACAAGCAGATGGATTTCGCAGGAGCGTTCCGCAAGTTCGACGAGGCGCTTGCTGCCGACCCAGACGACGGACCGTCGAAGGTGTATCGCGCTCGCTGCAAGCACTATGTCGACAACCCGCCCCCCGAAGATTGGGACGGGGTGTTCGTGTACAACACGAAGTAGGCCGACTGTGGCGCGCAAGAACCGTCAGGAACAGTCCGACACGCCGCGAATCCGCACTCGGCTCGGCAAGGACACCCGTCTGAAAGGCACGCTGCGGTTTACTGAAAGCGTCGAGGTGTCGGGATCGTTCGAGGGAAAGATCGATGCTGACGGATTCCTGCTGATCGTCGACGGCGCCGACGTGCGCGCCGATATCAGGGCTCGTGACATCATTGTCGGCGGCACGGTCCACGGCAACATCGAAGCGAGTCACCGGCTCGATGTGCTCGCGACCGGAAAGATCTTCGGCAACGTCAGAACCGCCCAGTTTCGCGTCGCCGACGGGGTGATTTTTGAGGGAACGTGCGAGATGATCCGTGATGTCGATTCGCTCGACGTCTTTGCCGCGCCTCTCGAACGCGTTCGGGAAGCCCTTGGCGACTGATACGGTCGACGTAGGAGCACTCGCGCGCAGGCTGTTCGACGCGCTCGAATCGCGTGGCGCCACCGTAGCAGTCGCCGAAAGCTGCACGGGCGGCATGCTCGGCGCGGCGCTCACGGATCTTGCGGGAAGCTCGGCATTCTTCGTGGGAGGCGTGATCGCGTACTCGAACGCTGCCAAGCAGGCTGTGCTCGGCGTCGCGCGCGCGACGATTGATGGGGCCGGAGCAGTGAGCGAGCAGTGCGTGCTCGAGATGGCTGCCGCCGTCCGTCAACGATTTGGCGCCGACGTCGGCATCGCGGTTTCTGGAATAGCCGGCCCCGGCGGTGGAACCGACGCGAAACCGGTCGGCACGGTGTGGGTCGCCGTCGCGACGAACGACCGCTCGGCGGCTGAGCACCGCGTACACCCCGGGAGGCGTTCCGAGGTTCGCGAGCGCGCGGTGGTCCAGGCACTGACGCTCGCGCTCGAATACGCATCAGGTTGACACGCGAGTTGCATGGAGCTATATTCGTGAAACCTACTATTGGTTTCCCTGAAAACGATACCACGGCAGTGCTGACGCTAAGTCGACTCGTCCGGAGTCGGCTGTTGCCGGGACGGAGAACTAAGTGAAATCCTCGAAAGACCAGAACACCCTCGGACTTGAGGCGAATCAGGATCAGGAGCCGCAGACCAATGCGGCCGAGCAGTCCGATACGCCGTCTGATGCACCACCTCCGCGGAAGATCATCGCACGCAAGAGGAAGGTGCAGTTGAAGAAGGACGGCGATGGCGCAGAAGCTGACGCTGACCGCGGGTCGTCAAACGGCGCATCGGACGACGCTCAACCGGCCAACAATGCTTCGGGTGGAAGTGACAATGGTGGCCGGCGAGACGAAGCGGACCCGATCGACCCCGATGAGCGGCAACCCGAATCGTCGGAGCATCCAGACTCGGATTCGCGTTCCAAGTCGGGTCGGCGCAAGCGTTCAAACCGGTCGGGGCGCCGCGATTCACAGCCAAATACGCACAATTCGCACAATGCGCACAATACGAGCGAAAGCTACCAGTCCAGCGGCAGCATGAGCAGTCGCAACAACGACTACGTCGGTCGGGAGCACGGGAAGAACGGCGGTGACAAGACGCTGAGCATCAATGATCTCACCCGCATGAACATGCGTGATCTGCGCGGGATCGCGACGCGGTTGGGCATCAGTCAGGAGAACCTCCTCAGCCTGAAGAAGCAGGAGGTCATTTTCGCGATCCTGAAGGCGCACACCGAACGCAACGGCAGCATCTACGCGTACGGTTCGCTCGAAATCCTGCCCGACGGGTACGGTTTCCTGCGCAGCCCTCAGAACTCGTATCTGTCCGGCCCCGACGACATCTACATCTCACCGAGCCAGATCCGGCTGTTCAACCTGAAGACCGGCGATACCGTCTACGGACAGATCCGACCGCCAAAAGAAGGCGAGCGATTCTTCGCGATGCTGCGCGTGGAGACGGTCAACTACGACAGTCCGGCCAACGCGCAGACCCGCATACCCTTCGACAACCTCACGCCGCTCTACCCGGACGAACGACTCAACATGGAGACGCGCACCGGCGACGCGGCGACCCGAATGATCAACCTCTTCTGCCCGATCGGCAAGGGGCAGCGTGGACTGATCGTTTCTCCGCCACGTACCGGCAAGACGGTGCTCCTGCAGAAGATCGCCAACGCGATCACCGAGAACCAGCCAGAGGTCTACCTGATCGTGCTGCTGATCGACGAGCGTCCCGAAGAGGTTACCGACATGGAGCGAAACGTCGACGCGGAAGTGATCGCGTCGACCTTCGACGAGCAGGCGACCCGCCATGTCCAGGTTGCAGAGATGGTACTGGAGAAGGCTCGACGCCTGGTCGAACACCGCAAGGATGTCGTGATCCTGCTCGACTCGATCACACGCCTGGCCCGCGCGTATAACCAGACCGTCCCGACGTCGGGGAAGATCCTCTCCGGTGGTGTCGACTCCAACGCGCTCCACAAGCCGAAGCGTTTTTTCGGCGCCGCGCGCAACATTGAAGACGGGGGCAGCCTCACGATCGTGGCGACCGCGCTGATCGAAACCGGAAGCCGAATGGACGAGGTTATCTTCGAAGAGTTCAAAGGCACCGGCAACATGGAGATCATCCTTGATCGCAAACTGAGCGACCGGCGTCTGTTCCCTGCGATCAACATCAAGAAGTCGGGAACGCGCAAGGAAGACCTGCTGCTGACCGACGAAGAGCTGCAGAAGATGTGGATCCTGCGCAAGGCGATCAACCCGATGGACGACGTCGAGGTCATCGAGCTTCTCCTTGAGCGGATGCAGAAGACCAAGACGAACGACGCATTCCTGCGGTCGATGAACACAAGCAGCGTCAGCGACTGATCGCTACATTACAGACCCCCGGGATTGGCTGTCCCAGTCCGTCTAATTGACATTCGCGGTGGGCCATCGTATCTTGCCTGTTCAAAAGGATGGTCCACGACCAAGGAGGTAGTGTGAAGAAAGACATTCATCCGAACTATCGGGAAGTGGTATTCAAGGACAACGCGTCCGGCACGCTCTTTCTGACCCGTTCGACCGTCGACACGAAGGAGACCGTTGAGTTTGAGGGCAAGACGTATCCGCTCTTCCAGGTAGAAGTTTCCAGCGCGTCGCACCCCTTCTACACCGGCAAGCAGCAGCTCGTCGACACGACGGGTCGCGTCGAACGCTTCCGCAAGCGGTACAACATCAAGTCGAACTGAACCGCTTGAGGATTCTCAGAAGAAAGGGCGACCGTCCAGAACGGCTCGCCCTTTTTTTGTCGGTGGGACTGCGGCCGGCTGGCCAGCCTGGCTATTCGCGCCGTGGCGATCGTCGCCGCGGAATCAGTACACGCGACGGGTGAGCAAGCGCCAGGACTATCAGCAGCGCGAGTGCGGCAAACGGGAGGTAGTCTCCGTAAGCCAGGTAGACCGTATGGCGGTCGGGCGCATACACCGGCACCGTGATCGCGAGCGATCCGGTCTCGAACATCGGAATAGATTCGACCACTCGTCCCCAGGGGTCGATGTGAACCGTGTACCCGGAGTTCGTTGACCGTATCAGTGTTCTTCGCACCTCAATCGACCTGAATCGAGCCGCCACGAAATGCTGGATCTGCGCCGAATTAGTCCGCGACCACGAGTTGTTCGTGAGATTCACGATCAGATCCGCTCCCTCGAGCACAAAGCGAGCGGTAACCCGCGCGAACGCATCCTCGAAACAGATTGGTGTGCCGATTACCACGGTACCGTTGGCCGTTTCGACCGGGAAGACAGTGTGACGCGGCCCCGGGGACCAGATCCCGCCGATCCCGACGACTCGCTCAAAGAGCGATCGTACGGCAGGAACGTCCCAGAACGGTATCGATTCGGCGAACGGGACAAGCTGTCGTTTGCCGTACCACCCGAGTACCCGCGAGTCGGGAGCGATCAACAGCGCTGCGTTGTGGTAGTTCCCGGTTGCACCGTCCAGGAACGGAGCTCCGGTCAGTAGCGGCGCAGGGAGCGTCTCCAGAAACTCAAGAAACGGCTGGGCAGGGGGATTGGTGGCGTACCACCCGCGGCTGTCGACAAAGAGGTAGCGCAGCGCAGTCTCGCTCCAGACGATGAGATCCACCGGGTCGCTCGCGCGTTGCAGCGCCGCTGTGGTAGCGTTCTGCGCGATCAGGAGCGGCCCGGCGACGTCGCGGGTACTCCACGAATCGGCGTTCTGCTGGACCAGGATCGTACTGACGCGCGCGCGAACAGGGATATCGGCGTTCAACCTGACGTAGCCGTAGAACAGCGCAGCAACCGCCAGGATCACCGCGAACGCGACGGTGCGAAGACGGGGAGACCCCGACTCGCGTGAGCGTATCGTCGCGTGCGATCGGTGTACCAGGTCAGCCACGCTCGCGTTGATCAGCACGACGATAAAGGTCAGGCCCCAGACCCCGGTGACATCAACGAGCTGGATCGCCGGCAGGAGGCTATTCAGCGGGTACGCAGCAAGCCCCCACGGATACCCGAGGAACCCGACGCTCTTCAGGTACTCGTAAAGCGTCCACGTAAGCGCAAAGGCAACCGGGCGCAACTCGCGCCGCTGCGTGAGAGCGAACCAGAGGAACCCGCCGAGCAGGTAGTTGTACGCGGTATAGCCGATCGTCGTGCCCCCGATCGTCCAGACCGAGTAGTCCTCGAAGAACATGAGCCAGTAGTTCGACAGGAGCGTCGACGTCGCGCCAAATACTGCGCCAAGGCGCGCAGCGTCGCGGCCGCTTTTTGCGTCGGCAAGAACCAGATAGAGGGGGATCAGCGCGATCAGTCCAAGGATCGGGTTTCCCAGCAGGAAGAGCTCGTTCGGAAGCGCGAGCGAGAACAGCACGGCGGAAAACAGAACGGTTACGATGGCCAGACGGTGCACGCGGGAATGATACTCGGTTTGGCCCGCGAAGACGAGCCGTGCTCGATTGAAATAACCGGTGCATCGGCTATAATCGAAGCCGAGGGATTATGTGCGACATTGCGCGCCTCCACCGACAGGAACACGGAGTCGCCCCCGACATAGTGGTCACCGCGCCGGGAGTTGTCCAGTGTCTGGGCCTGCACACCGAGGCGACCGGAGGGCTCGGCTTCCTGCTGGGAATCGACGAACGCGCGTCGGTCGCGGTCAGTCGGCGTACGGACGGCTCGATGCGCCTGTACGCGGCCGATCTGGGCGAGCGCAAACGAACGAGCAGTTCTGCGCTGCGCTTTCGGCCTGATACGCGGTACGCCGGCGTCGCCAAAGGGGTACTGCTGCGCCTGCGGATGCTCGGCGCCGATGTCGGCGGACTCGACGCGACCATTTCCAGCTCGATTCCACCCGATGTCGGGCTCGGGTCGTCTCAGGCGATCGCCGTCGCGTTCACCCGCGCGTGCGCGGATCTGTTCGAACACCGCGTGACCGCGATCGAGACGGCGTCGATCGCGCACTATTCCGAGCGAAGCTTTCTGAACGTCTACTCGTGCCTGGCCGGGTTTCTTGGGAGCACGCTCGTAAGCGATCGCAGCGGATTGCTGCTCGATATGCGCGAAGTCGACTGGGTACCGGTACCACTCGGGCCGTTTGCCGGCCGGTTTTCGCTGATACTCACCGAGGCGCCGTCGGCACTGACCGGGCAGGACAAGACGACACGCGACACGCTGTGCGAAGAGTGCCTGCTTCTGCTCACCGGGAAAGGAACCGGCTGCAGTTTTCAGGAGATAACCTCGGATGACCTGACCGAAGCTCTTGGGACGGTGCCGGAGCAGTCGCGTCGGTGGTGCCGCTACCTGAT
>RECL01000102.1 GCA_007694025.1 Spirochaetaceae bacterium | reverse complement strand
CGGGCTTCACGTAGTCGAGAATCCTCTGGTAGTGCGTGATGATCAGCGCGCCGAAGCCGGGCTCGCGCAGCTTGTTGATTCCCTTCGCGACCACCTTCAGCGCGTCGATGTCGAGTCCGGAGTCGGTCTCGTCCATGACTGCGAAACTTGGCTTCAGCAACAGCATCTGAAGGATCTCCATCCGCTTCTTTTCACCGCCGGAGAACCCTTCGTTGAGATACCGGTTTATGAACTGCTGGTCCATCTCCAGGAAGTCCATCCCTGCGCGAAGCTCCTTGACGAAGCCCTTCGTCGCGGTCGCCTTGTCGGCGAACCGGATCTCGTTCGCGCGCTTGAGGAACCGGCCGACGGTTACTCCGGGGATCTCAACCGGGTACTGAAAAGCCAGGAACAGCCCTAGTCGTGCCCGCTCGTCGGCTTCCATCTCCAGGATCGACTCGCCGTCGACGACGATGTCGCCGCCGGTCACCTCGTACGACGGATGCCCCATGATCACGTTGCTGAGCGTGCTCTTGCCCGAACCGTTCGGCCCCATCAGCGCATGGATCTTGCCGCTCTCAAGCTCAAGGTCGATACCGTTGAGAATCTGCTGCCCGTCGATCGATGCCCTCAGTCCGCGTATTTCGATTTTCATTCATCCCCCCTATATGGGATACCCAAGCTGCAGCCGGGCCTCTTCGCTCATGAAGTCGAGGCTCCACGGCGGTGTCCAGACCAGGTTCGTCTTGATATCGGTGATTCCCGTAGCCTTTTCGACTTCACGATGCATGTCGTCCATGATCGTCTGCGCAAGCGGACAGCCCGGCGACGTCAACGTGAAATCGATCTCAACCGTAGACTCATCGGCTTCAACCCGGTACACGAGCCCGACATCGACGATGTTCAGCCCGATCTCCGGATCGATGACATTCTCGAGCGCTTCGAGTACTTCGCCTTTACTCGCCATACCCACCCCTATTTTATGACCATTATACTCAGGTTTACCGCTTCCGACAAGAGTTGCGTGAAATCCTGTCGTTGATAATCGCCATGCCAAAACTACGCAAAACCTCCTCTTTCGGCTACCGCAGGCGGTATACTGATCGCGTGACCGCGCTCGTAATTCTTTGCCACCCGTTTGACAACAGCTACTGCCATGCGATCGCCGACGAACTCAAGGCGGTACTCGAATCGCGGGGCGTTTCGGTCACGCGTCACGATCTGTACGCCGAGGGTCCCGACCCGGTGCTGACGGGTGCCGAGATCGCACGACGATTGAGTCTCGACAACCAGATCCAGCGCTACTCGAGTGAGGTACAGGAGGCCGGCCTTGTCGCCTTCGTCCATCCGGACTGGTGGAGCGGGCCGCCGGCGCTTCTGAAGGGCTGGATCGAGCGCGTCTTCCGCCCCGGTGTCGCGTACGACTGGGTCGGCGCTGAGTTCGAGGAGAAACGTCACGCGCCGCTTCTCACACGGGCGTCCGCGCTGGTCTTCGTGACGACCGACCGCCCCGAAGACGATCCCCCGCGCGCGATCGACCTGTTCTGGTCGGACGTGTGTTCCTATTCTGGCATGACGAACGCGGGCGTTCGCGTTTACCACGACGTGAGGCATTCGACCCACCGCACGCGACGACGATGGCTGACAGAGATAGAACCGATGATCGATGACGCGATCGCAGAGGCCGGAGAAGAGAAACCATGAGAGTATTGATCCTATGGCGCCACGCCAAGGCGCAGTCGGCGACGGTGGCAGAGGGCGATCACCAGCGCAGCCTTGCCGAGCGCGGTCGAGCCGACGCGCAACGAATCGCGAGTCGGCTCATAGCCGGCGGTCGGCTTCCGGAGTTGATCCTGTGTTCGGACAGCCGGCGCACTATGGACACCGCGGATGCGATCGACCGTGCCGCTGGTCGCGCGCTCGATCGCATCGCGCTCTCCGATCTCTACCACGCGAGCATCGACGATTATCTCCGGCTGATCGGGGAGTTCGGAGGCGGTTGTTCGACTCTACTGATCGTCGGACACAACCCGACGATCGAGGCGTTCGCGGAGGCGGTCACCGGCGACGCGCTCGTCAGAGTCCGTCCCGGCGACCTCTCTATCTACAACTGCGCGGCGTCCGACTGGACGGCGGCGACTATCGGCGACTTCACGCGCACTGCCGTCCTGTCGCCGCGCGGCGAGTAGGATCACTGCGTCGGACGTGGCCGACGCAGCGGTCAGAATCGGCCGAACACGAAGCGCATCCCGGCAACGGGGCTGTACATCGTCGACTCGACGATGGAGACCGGATCGAGTCGGCCCATCGCCTGCATTCCGCCGTAGAGCGCCACCTGCATCCACGGAAGAAGCGCAACACCAGCCTCCCCGGTTGCTTCGGCGAAGTAGCCAAACCCGGAGTGTCGACCGGCCACCGGCGTGCCGACGAATCCGATTCCGGTCCACAGGTTCGCGCTCAGCGTCATCGGTCGCACCCGAACCTGCCTCCCGGAGATGATCCCGCCGAATGCGCCGATCAGCTCGTTGTCGGCGCTGTTGCGGATCACGATGCCAAAGCCGCCGTGGCGCACTCCGCATCGGTTCACGCCGTAGCCGAACCCTCCCCGCGTCTCGGCCACAACCCCGTGCGACGTGAGTTCCTCGTAGGGAACAAGGTTACCCTGAAAAAACCCGCCGCCGCCGTAGGCGAAGACCGACGCGGCCGTGGCCGCCACCATCATCACTGCAAATACCGTTCGCTTGTTCATATGGGCTCCTTGACACCAGTGCAACACCGGGTCCGAGCCGTGGTGTCACCGATATCTGCGCGCGACCGAAGAGACGGAGCCCAGGCCCCGGACGTCACGATCAAGGAGCGCCTCTGCCAACGGGCTGCGACAGATGTTACCGGTGCAGACGAACAGGACGTTCACTGATCACCGCGCGACACTATGAGCAGTACCCCTTCATCGGGCACGCTCACGACCAGACCGTACGGTCGGCGAGCGAACCGCGCGACTGCCACGCCGGCTTCCGTCGCGACCTCGATCTCCGCGCTCCGCCACGACAACACGGCGGGCAGCTGCGACAGAAGCTGCGCCAGATCGAGCACGCGTGGTTCGTCGTCGCCCGTCGCGTGGACAAGATAGAAGTGGGAGACCGTCTCGCTCTGTTCGATAGTGAGCGAAAACGGCTCGAACTCCGAAGACTCTACGGAGAGCCGGTACGTTCGGTCGGTCGGTCGAATCGGTCGGTGCAGGCGAACAATGCCGGTGAGCAGGCCATCCTGGTAGAGATCAGCCTCTACCGCCGGGGGCGTGAGCGCGGAATCGATGCGCGCAATGAGCAGCAGAAGATGGAGCACTATCCCGGGAATCTGACTCACGGCGTCCCCCCCACGGCTTCGGATCGCGCCCGGGTGCACCGGACGTACGAAGCAAGCGATTCAGGCACGGTGTCGATCCGGCGTTCGAGCGCGTACGCACAGATGACCCGTCCGATCAACCGGTTGCGCTGACTCTCCTCAACGGGCACGTGGAGGAAGATCGAGTCGGGAACTGACGCGGCGATCCGCGGGTAGACCGATGCGTCGTGAAACCGGTCGGTCGTTCCGTTGACGACGTGCACCGGGTGCGCGATCCGCGGACCGGTATCGAACGCGCTCCAATCGTTCGCCTGAACGCTCGCAAGGCGCCACTTCCAGAGCACCGCGTCGTCGATGACCGCGCGGCTGAGCGCGCGCTGCGTCGGTTGCTTCATACCGTGCAGCAGAAGATTGCGTACCGCCGGCCGGATCGCCGCGACGAACCCGATCGGTATCCACGGCACAATCGACCGGATGATCCACTGAGGCACCCACAGGCGCGGCATCGGATCGTAGCACACTGCTACCTCGGGTTCGATCGTTGCGAGCGCGAGCGCCTCCATGAGCACCGCGGCGCCAAAGCACGACCCGGCGCCGATCCAACTCCGCGCCCGCAAACCGAGCGCGTCGACGCACCGCGCCAGGTCGTACGCGTGGGTCTGCATCGAAAAATCGGCATCGGCAGCGACGTCGCTCGATGTCTTTTCCCGAGATTCGAAGTAGTAGAGCGTGACGCCGGGATCAAGCGCCGCAAACGTATCTGCAAAACCCTCGGCACGCTTGCCCCAGCCCGGGACGAAGACGACCGGCCGCGCGTCGGGATTCGTCCCACGGGACACCAACACCATGACCGAACCGCCCGGAACCGAGACCCGTTTCGGCTCGAGGCTCGCCAGACGGCCGGCACCGCTCATCGAAGCGCTGCCGGGTTCTTCGACTCGTACGACGTCACGAAGCGCTTCCACTGCTTCTGTCCGATATCGGCGATGTTGATCAGTATCGCAGTTTCCAGAACGTTCCCGAAGTACGGGTTACGCGCGGTACCGTAACACTTCATCGTCGATGTGAGACCCAGGTACGAAATCACCAGCGGTGGGATCATCTGCCCGAGCTCCTTGAGTTTCTCTGCGAGCAACTCGTAGTCGCTCGCGTAGTCGCTTCCACAGAAGACATCGCGGGCACCGGGATCGGTGGTCACGGCAAGCTCAGGCTTTGGGACAACCATCGCATCCGGGTCGCCGCAGTAGATGTCCAGAAACCCCAGAAGCAGCGCAAGCGCCTTCGGGTCGAACGACGGGTACGTCGTGAACTTGCCGAAGAAGTGCCGGTACTCGGGGAACTCGGCGACGATCGCGCCCAATCCCGACCACGCAGCGAACAGCCCCATGACCGCCCGTTTGGCCGACCTGTTGACGACCGATCGGCCAAGCTCGATCGTGTGCGGCAGGACGTCGTCCTTGAACGCCGGCGAAAAGTCGAACAGGCGTGCGGTCGGTAGCTCGTACGCGTCGTGCGAGCGCGCTTCGGCCGCCGCCACAAACCGGTACATCCCGACGATTTCGCTCGATTGGGTGTCCCACGCGACAAGCTGCCTGAATGGCCGGTCGCCGATGTCGTAGTCGTCGACATCGACCGGCTTGCCGGTACCTCCACCTTCGGCGCGGAACTCGGTCTCGCGGATCCGACCGATCTCCTCCATCACCGCCGGCACGTTCCTTCCATCGATCACGTGAATGGCGATACCCCGAAACGATCGCACGAGCGACCCGGGGCCGAGCTCACGGTCGATCTGCGCCGGATCGACTGGGGGTCTGATAGCTTCCATCATGGCTTCCAAGCGTACCACAATCGGCCACCGACCGACAATCGGCGCCTGACCTCCTTACGGACGACTTAACCGTCGGTGACTCGCGCCTCTCACCTGCTCACAGCCGCGCGTCGGGATCATCGCGCAGGCGGTACGTGTGAGCGCGGAGGCTCCGCGCCCACGCCCACGACGTGCGCGACGCGTCGAGCCGCTCCCATCGAACCGGACGCCCGAAGGTCAGATCGATCGTCCGGCCACGCTGACGGAACATCTCGTCGACCAGGAAGAGCATCTCCACGTTGAGCCGCAGACCGACCCACCGGCGAAGCCGGGCGAGGTTGTAGAAGAACTCTGAGTTGCGCCCCGTCACAAGCACCGGAACCAGGTCGCGTTCGAAGCGCTTCGCGCGCACGACGAAGCTCTTCTGCCACTCCAGGTCACGGACAACGCTGCCCTTCTTGCGCGAACACAGCCCGGCAGGAAAGTGCACGACCGCGCTCGCGTCGCCGAACGCCGCGTCGAACGCCCTGCGATTCTCACGATTGCTCCCGTGCTTGTTCACCGGAACCAACAGCGGACGAAGATTCGGAAGGTTCATCAGCAGGTCATTCGCGGGAAGGAGCACCCGATCCACGCGCCGCCCGACGATCTGCAGCAGTGCGAGCCCATCGAGCCCACCAAGCGGATGATTCGCGACTACCAGCGGTCGGCGCGCGGCGTCGAGTCGCTCAGGATACCGAGCCCGGACGGTCACCCCGAGCTCCGCGAGCGCCGCGTCAACGAACGACATCCCGGTGACGCCTTCGAGCCGGTCGAGGATTGCGTTGATTTCGCGCACGTGTACGACGCGTTCGAGCCACCCAAGAGCCGACCGCGGGATCAACGGGCTCAATCGTCCGCTTTTTTCGGTGATGACCTTCCGCAGGTCGATTGGTTCACGCCTACTCACTTGGTTCTCGCCTGCCCACTACTGCAGCACCTCTTCTTCGGTGACGCGCCGCTGCCCGCTCCTGCGCGACGGTGCGTGGGTGATCATCGCGTCGCGCCCCTCGACGGCGCGGATCCGCTCGGTCAGCAGCGCGCGCAGTCGTCGTCGCACCGGTTCGTGACTCTCCAGATCGATCAGATTGTCGAGTTCGTACGGATCGTGCTCCAGATCGTAGAGGAACACCTCAGCGTACTCGTCCGAATACTCGGCCACCGGTCGAGCATCGGGATCGTCGGCGTCGACCGCGGTTACCGCGTACTTCCAGCGGTGCGTCCGCACGGCTCGCCCGGTTTCCGCCTCGCTGATCTGAACAAACACGTTGTCGGGCCAGTCGACGGCATCCGCACGCCGGGTCGCGGTCGAACGCGGCGCGTTCACCAGGTCAAGCGCGGAACGCCCGTCCATCGTATCGGGGACGGCGATACCCGCGGCGTCGAGCAGCGTAGGCGGAATGTCGACGATGCTGAACAGCTCGTCCACGGTTCCTCCGCCGTGGAAGCCGGGGCCGGAAGCAAAGCAGGGAACACGGATGCTGCCGTCGTGACAGCTGCGCTTGTACTCGGCGTTTCGCGTCTTGAAGTGGCTCCCGTGGTCGGAGACGTAGAGAATGATCGTGTCATCGAGCAGCCTGAGGCTGCGAAGAGCGTCCTCGATCCGGCCGAGCGCCTCGTCGAGCCGCTTGATCATCCCGTAATACCCGGGCAGATGGCGATACGCAGACCCCCCGAGCGCGCGAAGGTCGGGCGGTATCCACGGATCGACGTAGCGCTGCTCGTACCCGGTCGGCGCGGGGTACGAGTCGACGTGGTTCTGATGGTGTGGCTCAAGGTACGACAGGAACAGGAAGAACGGCTCGTGCTGATGCTCGTCGATGTAGCGAATCGCGACGTCGGTCTGAGCGTCGACGCGATAGCCCGGGAATCGGTGCTTCGCGCCGTCGCGGTCGTAGAGGTTCAGATCGTACGCGTCCGACTCGAACTCAAGGAGATTCGCGGCCATCCAGTAGTCGTACCCAAGCTGCTCTGCCGCCGGTACCGGCTCGGTGGTACTGAGGTGCCACTTCCCGATGTAGCCGGTCGCGTACCCTGCGTCGCGAAACCGTTCGGCTACGCGCGGCTGGTCGGCCTCCAGACAGATGCCGTTGCGCCAGACGCCGGTCGCCGTCGCGAAACGCCCGGTCTGAAGCGTCGCACGCGCCGGCGCGCAGACGGGCTGGCACGTGAACGCGTTGCGCAACCACGTTCCGCCCGATGCGATCCGGTCAAAGTTCGGCGTGATTCCCATCGGGTTCCCGCCGAGCCCTGTCGAGTCCCACCGCTGCTGATCGGTGAAGAAGACAACCACGTTCGGCTTGCGTTGCATCGAGACCCCCGACCTAAGAAGTACCATGCGACCGTCGCTTCCGCAAGTCGCACTCTTCGCAGTCGCACTCTTCGCTGAAATCCAGTACCCAAACTGAAGCACGGCGCTCGTCGCGACAGATAAGTATGCGTGGAACACGCCCTGCCGGATCCGATGCTCGACGTTGCGCGGACGCACTTCGGCATAGACTACCTCTTCCCGTATCAGCGGCTCGTCGTTGCGAACACGCTCGACGCTGATCGGGCCGCACCCGATGGCCCGGCGACGCTGAACCAGATGGTCATCCTGCCGACCGGAAGCGGAAAGACGCTCTGCTTTTCGCTTCCGGCGCTCCTCATCGATCGCCCAACGCTCGTCGTGTATCCGCTCCTGGCTCTGATGTCCGATCAGGCGCGACGCGCCGCCGCGGCGGGCATCGCAACCGCGGTTCTCAAGGGCGGGATGCCCGCACACGAGCGCAACGCTGCAATCGCCGGGGTCGCCGACGGTTCGATCCGTCTTGTCATCACGAACCCCGAAATGCTCGAGCGGCCGGAGGTCCGAAGGGCGCTTGCGGCAGCAGACATCGGACACCTGGTCGTGGACGAGGCGCACTGCGTCAGCGAATGGGGGCAGTCGTTTCGACCGTCCTACCTGCGTATCGGCGACGCAATCGCCGAGATCGCTCCCCGAGTCGCTACCGCGTTCACCGCTACTGCATCGCCTCCGGTCCTCGACGCTATTCGCAGGCTTCTGTTCGGCGATGCGCCGGTCGCGCTCATCAACGGCAATCCCGACCGCCCGAACATCGCGTACACCGTGATGGCGGCCAGTTCTCCGCTTGCGTCGCTGCGTCTGCTGCTCACCGGCGCATGCCCGGTCGTCAAGCCCGCGATCGTGTTCTGTTCATCGCGAGCGCGGACCGAGTCGCTCGCGGTATCGGCGGGAGTGTCGCCCGACTGCGTCGGCGCCTACCATGCGGGGCTCGACCGCGAGGAGCGCAGCGCGATCGAGCGGTGGTTCTTCAGCACGACCGAAGCGGTCCTGTTCGCGACGTGCGCGTACGGGATGGGCGTGGACAAGCCCGACATCCGCACGGTGATCCATTACGACCTGCCGGCGTCGGTGGAGGCCTTTCTTCAGGAGTCCGGCCGCGCCGGCCGCGACGGGGCCCCGGCCGAGAGCATCGTCCTGACCGATTCTACAGGTCCGAGCGTGTGCGACGATCCTCGACGCGCGCTCTTCGCAGGGTATCTGACCGCGCCGGGGTGTCGACGCGACTACCTGCTCGACGCGATGAGCATGGAGCGACAGACCTGCTTCAGCTGTGACAGGTGCCGCGCACGCGACGCCACCGAGTACGCGCCGGCGGCCGCGGTTGCCGAAGTGGAGGGCAGGATTGCCCGCCGGGTACACGCGGCCATAGCAGCACAACCGCGTCGGTTCACCATCGACGAGCTGCTACGCACCGTACGCGCCCGACCCGAGGAGTTCGAGCAGATCGTCCGCGCGATGGTCGATCGCGGCGAGCTTGTTCCCGGCCGCCGCGGACCGTGGAGAAACCGCCTGAGCGCGGGAGTTGCACCGTGAATGGTTTGACTTCGCGGGGACACAGACATATCCTGATCTTGACCAAAGAACTGGGGAAGCGGATGTTTTCACTGTCGGCCAAGGGTGTATACGGACTCACTGCGCTGATCGAGCTCGGACTCCAACGAAACAACGGCTCGATCCAGATACGCGACATAGCGCAGCGACACGGGATTCCGCAGCACTACCTGGAACAGATTCTGGTGGTTCTCAAAAAAGCCGGATTCGTCGAGAGCTTCCGTGGCGCACAGGGCGGCTACGCGCTCGCGAAGGATCCCGACTCGATCAGCGTCAGGGACGTCCTGTCCCGACTCGAGGGTCGCGTCGAGGTCGTCGCCGAATCGCGACGGGACGGCGTTCTTCGGTTCTTCTGGGATGATCTGCAAGCGGTAGTCGACCGGTCGCTGGACCGCAGCCTCGGCGATCTTATCCGCGACAAGGTGCACCGCGACCAGCTGACCGACTACGTGATCTGAGCCTGGTCGCTACCGCCGTACATCGATATCACGCCGGTCACCATCATCTCGGCGAGTTCGCTCCGCTGACCGAGCGACAACTGGCTCGGCGACACGAAGTTCTCCAGGTTCGCCGGGAACGAATCGGGAACATCAAGATCGCAGAGCAGCTCAGAAACCGAACGCGGGCTCGGCTCAAACATACGGTTCGCCGCGAACAGCAGCGAAAAGAGCGCGCTCAGAAAGCGCCCCGCGCTCAAAGCAAAGTAGAGCGCATCATCGCGCACCGCGGCGGCGCTCAAGTCGGCGTACGTGTGCTCGGCGACGGCCTGGAAGCTGCTGCGCAGACCCGCCCAGAACGCGTCGGGAAGCTTCCCGAGCCGTTCGCGCAGGTTTTCGAACCATCCGGTTCGTGCGTAGAGCGTGTCGGCCTCCACGACTCGATGGAATGCGTACGTCCCCTCGTCACGGATCCCCGACCGTCCGTGCTCGGCCGCATCGGCAAGCTGCTCGAAGCGATCCACCGCCTTATACTCGATTCGAACCGGCATGTCGCCGATCAGGAATCGATCCTTGTGCGCGAGCGCCGAGTGCTCGAACGCGACTACATCCCCGAACTCCCGCTCCCGCAGATCAGCGCTGCGGACAGGCCCTCGAGTATACACGTCAAGGCTGAGGAAGAAGTAGGGATCGTAGACATCCTCACCGGTCAGAACCAGAGCGATCGCCTCGGTCTCGCTCCAGGCGCCGATCGTCGACGTGAGCGCGTCGATCGCGCGACGAACGCCCGGAGTCACAGTCGTCATCCGCATACCGCATCGTACCATACCGTCGTGCGACGCGAAAGCGGCCCGTAGGCCTCAGCGGCTGGTGTCAGATCCGACCCGGTTCCGCCCGGTACGCTTCACCTGGTAGAGCGCCCGATCCGCCGCCTCGCTGATCGGCCCCGGGCCGTCGAAATCGGGATAGCCTGCTACACCGCAGGAGAAGGTCACCGAAAACGAGCGTTCACCGGCGACGTGCGTGGTCTGCTCGAATGCTATCCGGACCTTGTCCAGTACGGCAACGGCAACATCAACGGTAACGTCGAACATCACCACACCGAACTCTTCGCCACCGTAGCGTCCGATCACGTCGGTCTTGCGCAGCCGATCGTTCAGCAATCGTGAAAGGTTCTTGATGACCCGGTCGCCGGTCAGGTGCCCGTACGTGTCGTTGACGTTCTTGAAATGGTCAATGTCGATCATCGCGAAGCAGAGCGAGCGCGATACACGCGCGGCTCGCTGGACCTCGGTGTAGAGCCGCTGCATCAGATGCGTGTGGTTCAGCAATCCGGTCAGAGAATCGCGCTCCATGTAGAAGCGCATGCTGCGGTTGCGGTCGATCCGGTTGGAGACCGATGTCACCAGGTGCTCGGGCTTGATCGGCTTGGTCAGGAACCCATCGCCTCCCTGGCTGAGCGCACGGAACTGTTTGTCCTGATCGGTTTCGACCGACAGGAAAACGATCGGAACCCCGACAAACGCCTCCTGTTGCCGGATCATCGTCGCGAGCTCGGGACCGGTCGCACCGGGCATGTACATGTCCATCAGAATCAAATCGGGTTTCGCCTCGATGAGCACGGCGAACAGGTGGTGCGGATCGGCGACAACAGACGTGATCATCCCGGCGCGCTGGAGAATCAGCGCGTGGTACGACACCTGCTCGTTGTCGTCGTCGATGATCAGCACGTGGAACGGCTGCCCCCCGCCGCCCGACGTCAGACTGTCGATCGTATCGATCACGCGGTGAACATCCGCGGGCATCGCGAAGAAGGCCGATCCGCCCGATCGCACCGCGAGCAGCCGCGTGTCAAAGTCATCGGCGTCGGACACGTAGAGGACGTGCACACTTCGGCTTACGTCCTCCTGAATCCGATGGATCTGCTCGACAAGCAGCGGGTCTTTCGCGACGCGCTCCACGTCCATCACCACAGCTGCGCGGCAGTGCTGACAGAGAAGATCCTCCGCGTCGTCGAGTCGGGAGACGATCCTGATACGGAACCCGTAGAACTCAAGCTGGCTCTGCAACGATTCGCGAAGCTCATCGGAACTGATCATCAGTACGACCGATCGTGTACCGTCGGGCGCGGGAGCCCCTTCCTCCGGAACTTCGGCGAGTTCTTCCACGTCGCCGAACGACTCAGAGTGCGCGCGGCGAACGACCTCACTCAACTCGCTGACGAGCATCCGGATCGACCGGGCAACCTCGTCGGTGATCGGTCGCCCGCACTCGGTCGTCTCCTCCAGAATGTGCTCGAGCCGCTTCGCGACGACGGTTATGCTGTGATAGCCAAACGTAGCCGCAGACCCGGCGAGCTTGTGTACGGCGTTGCGGAACGACAATCGCACCAACGCGTCGCTCGCGTCGAGCTGCGCACCCGCCTCATCGGCGATCTCCTTCATCCTCGTTGGGAGGTCGGACGCGAACGTCTCTGCGAGCGCCTTGAGTCTCGCCTGCACGTTCTCCGATAGTCCGGACATGACAGCTCCTCATCAGTCGATCTGTTTAGATCATCGGCCAGCTTTTGCGATCCCGATAGCGCACGCTGCGGTGACAGCGGCTGATGCCGGCGCTATACTCGGGCCCGGATATCGCCGTGGACGATGCGCTCGCCCGATTTCACCCTCTTGTCGCTCGCTGGTTCGCCGACCGATTCGGCACGCCAACCCAGGTTCAGCACAACGCGTGGCACAAGATAGCCACCGGCGAGCATGTGCTACTGTCCGCGCCGACCGGTAGCGGCAAGACGCTCGCGGCGTTCCTGTGCGCGATCAACGACCTGATCGAAAGACCGTCGGCCGGGGACGCGACCCGCGTGCTCTACGTATCGCCACTGAAGGCGCTGAACAACGACATCGAGCGCAACCTGCTCGCGCCGCTCGAACAGATCGGAGCGCTCGCTCGCACGGCCGGAGGCGATCTTCCGCCGATTGTCGTGTCGACTCGCAGCGGCGACACGCCGTCGGGCGAGCGGCAGCGAATGGTCCGTCGACCGCCCGACATCCTGATCACGACGCCCGAAAGCCTGAACCTGATCCTGAACTCGCCGGTCGCGTGGCGGATGCTCGAGCGCGTGGAGACGGTGATCCTGGATGAGATCCACGCGCTGGTCGCCGGCAAGCGCGGCGTTCATCTGATGACCGCGATCGAGCGGCTCTGCCTGATCGCCGGAGAGTTCCAGCGAATCGCGCTGTCGGCGACGGTCCGCCCCATCGACCGGGTCGCCCGCTTCGTCGGCGGGTACAGGCCTACCGCTGCGCTCGGGTGGGACACGACCTACGAGCCAAGACCCGTCGGCGCAGCCATCGCATCGGACGCAAAGGAGATCCGGGTCTCCGTCGATACGGTCGCGGCCGACGAACCGGAGTTCTGGCCGGCGCTGCGCGACAGGATTCTCCAGGAGATACACCGGAATCGGTCGACGCTCGTATTCGTGAACACCAGACGCCACGCCGAAAAGCTGACGCTGCTCCTCAACGACAGCCGCGACGAACCGATCGCGTACTCGCATCACGGGTCGCTCGCGCGCGAGCTTCGTTCGTTCGTTGAGGAGTCGCTCAAGGCGGGACGGATGAAGGCGATCGTCGCAACCAACTCGCTCGAGCTCGGCATCGACATCGGGACGCTTGACGAGGTCGTGCTCGCCGGGACGCCGCGCGAGGCGAGCTCGCTCCTGCAACGCGTCGGTCGCTCTGGACACGGTGTCGGTCAGACGAGCGTCGGGCTGATCGTGCCGCTTCATGGGCTCGACCTCGCGTCGGCGGTGGTGATGGCGGAGTGCGCATACGCGCGCGAGATTGAGGAGACCGTCCCGGTCGACGCACCGCTGGACCTGCTCGCACAGATCGTCGTCGGCATGACGCTCGCCCGAGAGTGGCGCATCGACGAACTGTTCGCGGCGATTCGCTCGTGCAGCTCGTACCACGCGCTCTCCCGGCAGCACTACGAGCTCGTGCTGGAGATGCTTGCCGGGCGGTTCGCGTCTACCCGCGTCCGCGAACTGAGCGCGCGGATCGTCATCGACCGCGTCTCGGGATCGGTACGCGCGCTTACGCACGCGCGCGCGCTCCTCTACCAGGCCGGTGGGACGATCCCCGACCGCGGGTACTACACGCTGCGCGCCGTCGGCGGAGGCAGGATCGGGGAGCTTGACGAAGAGTTCGTCTGGGAACGCCGCGTCGGCGAGACCTTCGTGATCGGGTCGCAGGCGTGGACGATTCGCCAGATCACCGACCGCGACGTGACCGTGTCGCCCGCCGACCGGTCGACGTCGGCGATCCCGTTCTGGAGAGCCGAACGATCCGGGCGCACCGCCTTCGCGTCCGAAAGGATCCTGCGGTTCTTCACCGACTGTGAAGCCGAACTCGCACGGCTCCCGGGTGGCGACACAGGGGTACCCGCCTGTGACCTTCCGGTTCCACGCAGAATAGACCGGATCGAATGGATCTCCGACCACGCGAAGAACTCGCTGTGCGACTTCCTGATGCGCCAGCGTTCGGCAACGGGAACCCCGCTTCCGCATCGCACGCACATCGTAGTCGAACAGATCCTCTACCGGGTCGCATCGGACGTCGGCGAGCAGCGGCTGCTGATCCACACGCAGTGGGGCAATCGCGTCAACGCGCCGCTCGCGATCGTGCTTTCGCAGGCGTACGCGCAGACGACCGGAGTGCGGCTCGACGCTGTGTCGAGCGACGAGTGCGTGATGCTCACGGTGCCGGCCGGGTGCGATCCACCGGCGGTGTTCGGCCCCGCGGTGTGCCGGCGTCTCGCCGACCGCGGAGGCATCGAAGAGCTCCTGCGCAACGAGGTCGAGCAGACGGGCCTCTTCGGCGCATTGTTCCGGGAGAACGCCGGCAGAGCGCTGCTGTTGCCGCGCGCCGGGTTCGGCAAGCGCATGCCGCTGTGGCTCACGCGGTTGAAATCCAAGCGCCTGCTCTCCGCAATTGCGGGCCTGCCCGACTTCCCGATCGTTATCGAAACCTGGCGTAGCTGTGTCCGGGACGCGTTCGATCTTGCGGCGCTCCGCGAACTCGTGGACGACGTCGCGTCGGGTATCACTCGCGTATCGTACTGCGAGCCGACGCATCCGAGTCCGTTCGCCGCGTCGATCATCTGGCAACAGACGAACGCGCTGATGTACCGCGACGACACACCCGACGATGCAGCGCGTAGCGGGATTCCCGACAGCGTGATCGCTACGCTACTGCACGACGACGCGGTGCGACCGCAGCTCGATCGCACCGGCATCGCAGCGCTCGAGCGCCGCCTCCAGCGGCTTGATCCAGGCTACTCACCCAAAGATGCCGGGGAACTTGCGGCCTGGATCGAAGAGCGGATCGTCCTGTCGGTCGACGACGTCGAGCGGCTGTCGGCGGCTATCGACACCGATGGCGCGACCGATGCACTCGACCTTGGCGATCATGCTCGACGCGTGATCGTCATCGATACCCGCACAGGGCCGCTGGTCGCCGCGCTCAACCGCCTGCCGCTGCTGACCGCGATGTACCCGTCCGCCGCCTACAGGCTCCCCTCCGGTTCGCGCCTTGCCGACCTGACGGCGACTTCGCCGCCGGCAGGGCAACTGTCCGACGCAGCGCTCGCCCGCCGGATCGGAGTCGACGACCCTGATGCGGTGCCCGACGTCGATCCTGCCGACGCAGTCATCGAAGTGCTGTCATTCTGGGGCCCGGTCGATCCTGAGCACTTCGCGTCGCGATACGGGATCGATCGCGACAGGTGGGATGCCGCAATCGCTGCGCTTCACGACTCGGGGCGAGTCGTGAGCGGTCCGATCGTCGCGGGTAGCGGTTCCGAGCAGGTGTGCGATTCGCAGAACCTGGAGCGTCTGCTGCGCGCCGGACGGGCCGCGCGTCGACGCGCGTTCGCACCGGTCGACGCGCTTCGACTCGTTCCGCTGTGGACCGAACTGACGGGGTTCGCTGCGGGGCCCGGCGATCCCGACCGGCTCGCCGCGACGATCGACGCGCTCATCGGGTACGCCGCGCCCGCGTCGCTGTGGGAGACCGAGCTATTCGCCGCGCGGATGCCCGGCTACTACCCCGCCTGGCTCGACGCGCTTTTCGCGACGTACGATCTACAATGGCGCGGCGCCGGAATGGGCAAGACCACCTTCGTGACGTCGCAGCTCGCGCCTTCGCTGTCCCCGCCGCGCGCGAGGTCGCAGGTAGAGTCGTCCGGTGACCTCCAGGCGCTTCGCGCCGCGTTGTCGCGCGGAGCGAGGAGCTTTGGCGAGCTGATCGTCGACACCGGCGTCGGCCGCGACCGGCTGACCAAGACGCTGTGGAGCGCGGTGTGGGACGGTTCGGTGACCAACGAGTCGTACGACGCGCTTCGTCGCGGTGTCCGCGCCCGGTTTCGGACACCCGCGCTGAGGTCGGGGCTTCGAAGCGCCGGCGGCCGTCCGGCGCGCAGACTCCTGCCGCGCGACGGCGAAGGACGATGGCGCCTCTGCGACGAACAGGACGATCCCGAATCGCCCGATCCGATCGAGGCGCTCGAGCAGGCGAAGGATCACGCGCGAATCCTGCTCGACCGCTACGGTATCGTGTTTCGCGAGCTCGTTCAGCGCGAAGACGGGACGTCTGCGTGGACGGCGCTGTTCAGGGCGCTACGCATCATGGAGCTCGCCGGCGAGGTGATCGGCGGGTTGTTCGTCGAGGGGGTCGCTGCCCCTCAGTTCGCGACCGCCGACGCGCTCGGCCGGCTGCATGAACCCGTAGACCCGAAGCGGATCGTCTGGATGAACGCGCTCGACCCGGCAAGCCCATGCGGGCTCGCGCTCGGCGCGGCGATGAACGACCTGCCGACCCGGCTACCCGGCAACCATCTGGTGTTTCGTGGTGAAAGGCTGGTGATGGTGGCCAGCCGGTCGGGCCGGGAGCTGCGATTTCTGGTGAGCAGCGACGATCCCGACGTGCCCGACTTCCTGTCGCCGCTGCGGTCCATGCTTTCGCGCCGGGTCGACCCGATAGCCCGCGTCCGGGTCGAGACAATCAACGGGGTAACGGCGCGAGGGAGCCCGTTCGCGCGGCGGCTGATCGACGCGGGGTTTCGCGACGAGTTTCACGCGCTCGTGCTCAACGCGTCATACCGATAGGCTCTCATCACGACCGGCAACGCGACCGGCTGACCGAACCCGCACAGCGCCTGCGACTACCGTCGGTATCCCGACCGCAAGCGCAGCGAACAACGCTTCGGTGGAGACCACGCTGAATACTCGCAGCGCCACGCCCGCGAGCGCGACGAGCGTTCCGCCCCAGATCACCGCGAGCGCGCGGTTGACGACCCGACGTCGCACGCGCTGGTACTCCTCGTCGATGTACTGAACCCA
Source organism: Spirochaetaceae bacterium (assembly GCA_007694025.1). Taxonomy (GTDB): domain Bacteria; phylum Spirochaetota; class Spirochaetia; order DSM-27196; family SLST01; genus SLST01. The sequence goes on along the minus strand of RECL01000102.1, from coordinate 14,050 downwards.
CCGGAACGCCTTGACGTGCTCGACGGCAAACTGCTGCGATATCTGCCGGCCGATCCACGCCGGATCGCGTCGGTTGCAGAGGTGATCGATGATGACTGGCCGTGCGGACGCCGCGATCTCCTGATCGTGGCGGATCTGCTCGCTGCGGTTCATCGCCCGCCGTCCCGGGGAACCCCGCCTCGCCGGACCCCGTCCCGGGAGGTTCCTCCGTAGCCGAGCGGCGCGAGCACTCCTGTCGCAAGAAACCCGAGCGCGAGACCACCAAGAATGATCGCGCCTCCCCAGATCTCGAACGCAGAATCGATCCTCGCGACCGAGGGATCCGCATCAAGCACGCGCAGAACAACCGTGTCACCGACTGTAAACGCATCGCTACCGCGAGCCGATCTGCCGGTGATGGTTCGCGCGATCCGGTCGTCGCTCCGGTATTCGATCACGGGGTAGTGCTGAAGCCCGGTGCCGTCGCTCTGCAGCAACCCGATCGCGTTCTGGCGGACATCCACGTCCACGACGGTTCCTTCCACACTCGACGCCGCGCGGAGGAACCGCGCGCTCGACAGCACCGATGCAAGCGCGAACACCGCGCACAGCGCGGCGAGGCCCAGAAACCCGAGCCGGACCACGGACCTGAGCGTCAAGCAATTCCTCTGCCGGGCGCCCTGCGCGCTATCATGAATGGAGGAAGCGAGACGATGTCGGCACCAAGGAGCGTGTCGTCGTGGCGAAAGGCACCTTTGGTCGCTATCGTCGCCGACGTACTGAACGGAAGGAAATCGGGATGAGCAACGGAGAACCCGAATACCGTGTCTAGCTGCTCGTCGCGATGCGTCGTGCCCTGCGGCCAGAAGCTGAAGTGGCCCCGCGTCAGTTCGTGCGTGACGTAGGGGTTCTCCCAACCGCTGTGCGCGGCAGGCAGCGCATCCCCCGCGACGGTCATCGTCACGACGGCGCCGTAGACCGGGGCGCCGGTGGAAGCCTCCACGACCCGGCCGATGAACTGCGGATAGTTGTGCACGAGCGCGAGTTCGGGTTGATCGGAAGCGACCCGAACCGGCGCAGCGACGGTGGCGGCCTTCACTCGGGGTCGGCGGGTCCTGACGAGTTCGACCCCGCGATTCACGAGCATCATGAGCTCGATCACGTTCGCGAGCGACTCGTCCGCCTGCCCTTCATCCGCGTGTTCGAGCGCGAGCCTGAGGAAGCCGCGCTCGCTCATCACGTACCGCGGGGGCACCCGGTTCAGCACGAACGCAGCGACGTCGTTCACGAAGTCCTCATCGCGAAGAAGCTCCTGATCGTCTTCGAGCGCGATTTCGATAGCGCGAAGCACGACGTCTTCCTGGTAATTCTTCAGTTTCATGTCCACCTACGAGTATAGTACCTGGGCGGGCGGTTGTCAGGCGGATTTCGCGGGCCGATCCGGTTCCCGACCGCCGATTCGGTTCCCGCAGGCCAACGCCGATAGTATATTGCAGGTGAATGACTATCCCGCTCTTTCCACTGCAGCTGGTGTTGTTCCCGAGCGTACCGCTGCCGCTTCATATCTTCGAGGAACGCTACCGCACGCTGATCAACCGATGCCTGGACGAACAGAAACCGTTCGGAGTCGTGTACCATCAGGGCGAGTCGATGTCACGCGTCGGCTGCACAGCGCTCATCAGCGACGTGCTCAAGCGCTACGAGGACGGACGGATGGATATCCTTACCGTTGGTGGCGAACGCTTTGAGATCGTCTCCGTCGACGACACCGGGCTCTACCTGGAAGCAACGATTCGCTACTTGCACGAGGGTACAGCCGACGAAAACGACGAACTCACCAGTCAGGCGATCGAGCAGCTACTGCAGTACGCTCTGCACGCCGACGTGACGATCGACCGGGCGAGTCTTGACGCGCTGACCGCGAACCAGCTCTCGTTTCTGATCGCGGGGATCGATGTTCTTGGTATGGAAACCAAACAGGCCTTACTGGAGATCGACGACCCGGACGAGCGACTGCGCGTCGCGGTACACGAGCTTGTGGTGATGAACGCGCGGCTCGACGCGGCCGAGCGGATCAAGCGGATCGTCGGCGGCGATCTTGATCTCAGCGGTCTCAAGAACTGACCGGGGTATTGTGCTACCACAGGTGCGAAGACAGGCCAAGGATGACTCGGCGTACTACACGGTGTGGTGGAGCCCGCTCTACAGACTGACGAAGGACATCGTCACGCGGGTGATTCCGTCGGTATCGGGGATCTTTGAGATCTACTACGACGACGGTGGCCGATCGCCGCAGCTGCTCGGTCGGTCGCGAGCGTACTATGGAGGGCTGCGGAACACGCTTCGCGGGTTGATCGACCCCGACTCGCCCTACCCGCTCAACGGCGAGCTGCTCGACATGATGCGCCCGCACTTCGTGCGCTATGCACTCACGCGGGTGACCGACGATATGGACGACGTACTCTACTTCTTCGCGATCCGTGGAGGAAACGACGAAGAGGCCGACGACTCCGGACGGTTCAACATGATCTACGTCAAGGAGGAGTCGCTCACGCCCGACGGACGGCCGGTCGGACGCGCCTGAGCGCGCATCCGGTCGTCCTCCTCCACCCGAAGCCGCGGCAACCCCTCAGGGTGCTCTCGCTGCAGAAACGCGATCAGCTGCTCCCTGATCAGCACGCGCAGATCCCAGGCGGTCGGCGAGTCGGCCGCGCTCACGAGCGACCGGATCACGACGGTGTGAGGCGTCGTGTCGATAACCTGCAGGACATCCACCTTCCCGTCCCACAGCGGCGTCCCGGCAAGGAGGCGGCTCTGCTCGGCGCGCAGCGCATCTATTGGCGCCCGGTAGTCGACATGGAGAACCACCGTGCCCAGGATATCCGCGCTCGACCTGGTCCAGTTCTGGAACGGCTGATCGACGAAGTACGTGATCGGGATCACAAGCCGCCGTTTGTCCCAGATGCGCAGCACGACATAGGTCAGGTTTATCTCTTCGATCCAGCCCCATTCGCCTTCCACGACCACAGCGTCGTCGAGACGGATCGGCTGCGTGATCGCTATCATGACGCCGGCCACGACATTCCCGAGGCTCTTCTGCGCCGCGACGCCTATCACGAGCCCCGCGATTCCGGCAGACGCGAGGAGCGACGCACCGATCTGCTGCACATCGTCGAACGTCATCAGCACCGCGGCAATCGCGATAAGCGCGATCACGACGACCGCTATCTGCTCAAACACCTTCACCTGCGTCGTGACCGAACGCGCCTTCAGATTGTCGCTAACCGTCACGTCGTAACGCGACAGCAGCAGCTGCCCGGTCGCCGAAACCACCGACCGGGCGACCAGCCCGAGCGCAAGGATGAACGCGATCACCGACGCGTGGCGCACCAGATCCGACAGAGCCGGTTGCTCGGCGAGCAGCGGCAGCAACGACCACGCTGCGATCGCCGCGAACAGCAGGAGCGCTGGACGGCGCGATCGGCCGACGAGCAACGATGAGAACCGACTCTGATTGCGGAACACCCGTTTGAGCACCGCGTAGATCAGGGCGTGCAGCACCACTACCGCGACAGCGGTGGCGGCGATGATCACAACCGGCACGAAACCCGGCCACAGCGACGAGAGCACATTCGAGAGCGTTTCCACGCTTCAACGGTACGCGCCAACGCCGCTCGGGTCAACGGGCGGAATCTCATCGATTTCTAACACGCCCTCACCAAGCCATGATAGTATTGTAAACGAGATGGAGGAGATGCTCATGAAACCAGTGAAGTTCTTGGTCACCGTCGTGCTACTGATGGTGATCGCGCTCCCGCTCGTCGCGGGGGGCCGCTCGCAACAGGCTGACGGTCCGACCCGCGTCACTCTGGGGTACAACCCGTTCCTGGCCGACTCGTTCACCGACGCGCCGCCGCCGATCGACGTGATGCGCGCCGAGCTGGCCCGGTTGCACCCGGACATCGAACTCGAGTACTACACGATGCCGCAGGACATGCTCGAGGCGCTCGTGATCTGGATGACGTCGCGCGACACTACGGTCGATATCTACGGGATCGATGAACCGTGGGTAACGCAGTTCGGCCGCGCAGGGTGGGCACTCCCGCTCAACGACCGGATCCCCGAGCTTGAGCAGCGGTTGCAGCCGGCGGGCCTTGACACGTTCTCATACGATGGAAACCGGATCGGCATCCCGTTCTGGGGGAGCGTCACCGGACTGTTCTACCGGACCGACATCCTGGAGCAGTACGGGTTCGACGCCCCTGAGACGATCGACGATATGATTGAGATCATCGTGACGGTTCTTGCCGACCGGCCCGAAATCGCAGGTCTCCTGTGGCCGGGCGCCCGCAGCGGAGACTCGCTCAATATGTTCTACGCGACGCTGCTCTACGCATTCGGCGGTCAGTACCGCGGCGCGGACGGTCAGTTCCTGTTCGACTCACCAGAGAGCATCGCCGCTGTACAGGCGATGCGCGACACGATAGAGCAGGGGCTCTCCCCCCGCGCGGTGCAGAACCTGGAGCGCCGCGAGTCGCGACAGCGTTTCGTCGCCGGAGAGGCGATCTTCTCCTGGGACAACGCGGACATCATCACATGGCTCGACAACCCTGAGCGTTCTGAGGTCGCCGGGCGCTGGGACCTGATGCCGTTCCCGACGGTGCCTGGCGGACGGCCGGTATCGGTGACTGGAGGGTTCGCGTTCGCGGCCAACCCGTTCAGCACGAAGGTTGACGCCGCGGTCAAGGTTCTGGACGTGATTTCGCAGCGACCCGTTCAGAAGGGTTTCGCGCTCGCGTGGGGCCCAGTCCAATACTACCGCGATCTCTATGATGATCCCGAAGTACAGGCGTACAACGCGAACGTCGAAAAGCTGTCGCCTCTGGTTGCGATCGCGATCAACCGACCGCCTTCGCAGAACTACGCGGAACTCGCGGGTATGATGCGCGAAGAGATCCATTCGGCGATCACCGGCACCCGAAGCGTGGCCGACGCGATGGCGAATCTATCGCGCCGCGCCGCGGTGCTCGAACGACGATAGTCGGTCGGACTGGTGACGCGTGGTCGCTGACCGACTCGAAACACGGGTGGGCGTTGCGCTTGTAGCGCCCGCCGTGATCGGGCTACTGGTACTCAACTACTACCCGATCATCCAGAGCACGCTCTATTCGCTTTTCGCGCTCGATTCGACGACCGACTGGCTGTCGGCGCAGTTTGTCGGTCTGCGCAATTACGCCGACGTGATGCAGAGCGATCAGTTCTGGTACACGTTCGGGTTCACCGTCGGGTTCACCGTCGTCGTGGTGACGCTCGATCTGTCGCTCGGAATGCTTCTTGCACTCGCAACCTTCTACGTCCCAAAACGCATGCGCGGCGTCTTGCGGGCGATCATCATCGTTCCGTGGGCGATCCCGAAGGTGATCCAGGCGTCGATGTGGCGATGGATGCTGAACAGCGACGTCGGACCGATCGGCGATCTTCTGGTCCGGATCGGAATCGTCTCGGAGCCGCCGCTCTTCCTGGTCGACCGCTTCCTTGCAATGGCGAGCGTAGTCGTCGCCTACACGTGGAAGGGATCGAGCATCGCCGCGTTCTTCCTGATGGGAGGACTCGCACTCATTCCGCGCGAAGTGATCGAATCGGCGACGGTCGACGGGGCACGCGCGGTCAGGCGATTCTTTTCGATCGTGCTGCCGATCGTGATGCCGACCGTCTACGTCGCGCTGCTCTACCGGTCGCAGGATGCGCTGCGCGTCTTCGACGTGATCTACGGGCTGACCGGCGGTGGCCCCGGCACCACCACCGACACACTCAGTTCGTTTGCGTACACCGCGTACTTCCGCTACGCGCAGTTTGGCCGCGCTTCGACGTACGCGGTCGTCACCTTCGTGCTCGTCGCCGCGGTCGGAGTCTTCTACATCGGCCGGGTACGGCGGAACTTCAGCTTCAAGGAGTAACTGTGACGAAAGCCCAGTCGGCACACGTACGAACCGTCGTTTCGGTGCTCATCATCGCGGTAGTTGCGGTATGGAGTCTTGCGCCGCTCGTCTGGATCGGACTGACGTCGATCAAGCCGCTCGGCACCGAATACCGCATGCCCGTCGAATACTGGCCGGCCAATCCTACGCTCGACAACTACCGCACCGTGCTCGGCGAGCGCTTCCGGATTCAGCGCTCGGTCCTCAACAGCATCGTCGTATCGAGCGGGTCGGTGATCGGCACGCTGTCGCTGTCGACGCTGTCTGCGTACGCGATCGCGCGCCTGCGATTTCGCTACCGAACGCATACGCTCTACTCGATGCAGATCGCGGGGATGATTCCGCCGATCGTCGTGATCGCGCCGACCTTCGTGTTGATGCGGTCGCTCGGGCTGATCAGGACGTACTGGGCGATGATCATCCCGAACATGGTCTACGCTGTCCCACTTTCGTCGTTTCTGATCGCGAGCTACTTCGCGAACGTGCCGTTCGAGCTCGAAGACGCCGCGAAGATCGACGGCGCCGGCACGCTTCGGACGATCTTTGCAGTCGTGCTGCCGATCGCCGCGCCGGGTATGTTCTCGGCCGGGGTCCTCGCCTTTCTTGGGTCGTGGGGTGAGTTCATGCTCGCGAACACGGTGTCTATCGGCGCTGCGAGCGTCGAGACGGTACCGGTAGCGGTGATGAGTCTCAGCCGCGCGTTCGAGCTGCAGTGGAGCTGGGTCGCCGCCGGTACCGTCGTCACCCTGGTCCCGATCATCGTCGCGGTACTGGTTTTCCAGAGGACGATCGTCAGCGGGTTGACTGCCGGGTCGCTCAAGTAGTCGCCCCGGCCGGCTACTCGGTTCTGAAGAAGCTCGCCTGACGGTGCACCGCCTCGATCTGCTCCCGGTTCTCCGTCCCAGCCTGCGCAACCGCGCGTGAAGCGTCGCGGATCGCGGCGGTCTCTTCTGTGATCCGCGCGATCTCGTCGCGAAGCGATGCCGCAATCCGCTCAAGCGCGATCATCGAATCGCCGATCCGACCGGACCCGCGCTCCATGTCCGACGATGACGCTCGAATAGTCGTTGAGATGTCGGACAGCCGGTGCATCGCCGCGAGGATCTCGCCCGATCCCTGCGCGAGTTCCGACATGCCACCGGCTATCTCTCTGAAGCTGGCCGTAGCCGCATTCACATCCCGGCTGATCTCCTCGAACGATGAACCGGCGGCAGTGCTCGCGTCCATCGCCGCGGTGATCCGGTCGACCGACTCCTTGAGTCCGGCCGAAATCGTTCGCGAGCTTTCCGACACCGTCTCCGACAGTCGACGGATTTCGTCGGCGACAACCGCAAACCCCTTGCCGTACTCACCGGCGTGCGCCGCCTCGATCGCAGCGTTCATCGCGAGCAGGTTCGTCTGGCTCGCTATCTGGTTGATCAGTTCGATCGTCTCGAGCATCGCATCGGCTGACTGGCCGACCTGACCGATCACCTCCGCGGTCGATTCGATGTACTCGCCGCCCCGCTCCGTTACCGCGCGCAGCGCGTCGCTCGATCGCTCGCGCTCTTCGGCGATGCGCGCGACGCTACTGATCGACGCGGCCATCTGTTCGACCGCGGCCGAGCTCTCTGCGACCGCGCTCGCCTGGTCTTCGATCAGGCCCGCGACGGTCGTGATGCTCGACAGGATGTCCGCAATGACGGTGGCCGCCGCCTGGACTCGAACCGATAGCTCGGTCGACTCGGCATCGACGTGCTCGATGCTCTTCGCGATACCATCGATCGCGCCCGCACTCCGGCTCGCGGCGTCCACGAGCGAGTCGCCGGTCCGCCGCCCGGCTTCGGTTGTCCGCTGGAGAATCCGCATCACCTGATGAAGCTTCCGCGCGGTCGCCGTCAGCGCCGCGCTCACCCCGGTCTGAGTCTCACGCACGTCCCGAGTCACGCCAAATCCCTGCGTGAGGTCTCCTTCGGCAAGCGCGGACGCGATCCCGAGTACGACGTCGGGCTCCGCACCGAGCTGAAGCATCGCCGCGCGGTACGCGAGCGACAGTAGTATCACCGTGATGAGCACCAGGAGCGCTGCGACGATGAGCACGATCGATCGTGCATTTGTCACGCCCACCAGGTCGGCGCGCGAGAGTTCCACCAGATCCCGCCCGACAAACGCCTCGGTTTCGCGGAGTTCGGCCAGTGCGCCGCTGAGTGCTGCATACCAGTCGGAGGCATCCGCCACCGGGTTCACCGTTCGCGCCGGTGATCGGATCAACGCGTCGACCAGACGACGAGCGGTGTTCACGCGAGTCGACTCCAAGGTCTCCAGGTAGGCGTCGGCGTGTTCGGGCAGCGCGGTCTGAAGGTAGCGCCGCTGGAGATTGCGTTCGACACCGGCGGCACCCGCGACGGCTACCGCGCCCGCGCTCTGAGCGTCGGAGGCGATCGCGACGAACCCGCGGAGTCGCTGCTCTGCGGCCGCCGCGTGCGCGTCGGCCAGCAGGGAAAGCGCCGTCGCGCGTCGTGCACCGTCGGCGCGCGACGGTACCAACGCGACCGCGGCGATCTGGTCGGCGATCGCGGACAACGCGCCGGCGGACGCGGCGATCACTTCGTCGGGAGTCGCGGAACGACGGTCTACGCGCGCGCGCACCGCGACGTCGACCGCTACGGCCGTGACATCAAGCGCAACGAGCGCTTCGACGGCCCGGTCGCGTTCGCCGCGCGCACGGGCCACCGCGCTCTGAGTCCACTCGCCGCCGGCGCGATCACCAAGGAGCAGGGCGGCAACCGACGCGTCGCGCTCATCGACGATCGCCGACGCAAGTTCGGAAAGCGCCAACGACGCGACTGCGAGCTCATCGACTTCCCGGCCCTGCACGACGTCGCGGTGAAACCGCGCGACTACCAGCCCGATCGGGATGGCCATGCCGATCAGCGGAACCAGTACGATACCGAGGAGCCTCGCTCTGAGGGTCTGCTGCCGTCGCGTGACCACGCGCTACGCGGCCGGGTACCCGCCGGCGGCGAGTTCGCTGCGGAGGGTATCCTCGGTCACCGCCGCGTCCGACGCGATACCGACGCGAACGCTCTTATCCGGCAGGTTAACCGCGACCGACTCGACGCCGGGAACCGACTCCAGAATCACGGTCACCTTCCCCTCGCAGTGCGCGCAGTGCATGCCGGGGACGGTAAACTCGAAGTTGTGACGATCACTCATGGCTGCACGCTATCTGGGAACCGTGACCGCGTCAAGCGCGCCGCATCACGATGAGCTGCGGGCTCAACGTACCGATCGTCACCCGTCGGGTGTGGACCAGCTCAAACGCACCGAACCCCGCTGCAACGGCGTCAAACACCCCGCGGCGGTGGTCGACCAGAAGAGCAAGCCGCCCACCCGCCCGCAATCCGTGCGCCGCCCCTGCAAGCAGGCTCTGGTAGAGAAAGTGGTAGTCGATCTTTCGTCCGAGCCTCACGCCAAACGGCGGGTCGGTGATCACGTAGTCGAGCGATCCGGCTGCGACGTGCGCCTTCAGTTCGTGCACGTCGATCTCGGCGACATCGGCAGGCAGACCCGCAGCAGACAGGTTATCGATCGTCCCGCTCACCGCCGACGGTTCGCGATCGCTGGCGCGGAGCGCGGGAACCGGCGCACCGATGTCCTTCGCGACCCCACCCGCCTCCAGCAGAATCGTACCGGCGCCGCAGAACGGATCCATCAGCGGACCAGGGTGCATCGTGTACCCGGCAAGCCGCAGCATGCCGTACGCGACCGGAGTGCGAAGCGTGATCCGCGGGTGAAACCGCCACGCGTGCCGTCGGTCCATGCCTTTTCGTCCCGAAAGCTGGTATCCGACCATCGCCGTCTGCCCGACAACGTCGACAGCGACGTTCAGATCGGGCCGTTCAAGGTCGACCGCACAGCCGTAGCGATCGTGGAGCAGCCCTCCAACCGCGCGCTCAACGTCGGGGCTCTGAAACGCGTGCGTACCGCACCGGCGACACGTCGCGCGAAAGCTGCCACCGCGACGAGCCACCTCCGCAAGCTCGGGGTAGTCAATCCGTAGCGCCGAGTCGACGAGCGAATCCAGGTCGCCGCTCCAGTCGAGCTCACCTACGTGGACGGCCAGGTGGTAGATCGAGCGCGCGCCGCGTCGCAGTCGGCTGTCGGCGACCGCGGCAAACGGCGGATAGCCGCACGGTAGGCCGTCGACTCGCCAACCGATGTGAGACACCTCCAAGGTCTCGTCGTTCGGCGAGTCGCCCCCGGCCGTACCGACGATCTCGGAGAGCCGGCCGTAGCTGGCACTCACGGAGAAGCCCGACTCAACAAGGAGTCGCGTCCCCTCTTCGACGGCGACGTCCTCCAACCCTGGTGTCGTCGTCGCGCGCACGATCACGAGCCGGCCCCGGTCAGCGGCACGAATCGTACGGGGAGCAACGGTGACGTCGACACGACTCCGGCTGCGCTCTTGCGGACCATCTGGAGTTCCTGCGGGCCCCCGTCGGGGCCAACGGGAATGACCATCCGTCCGCCGTCGGCGAGTTGTTCGACGAGCGGTAGCGGAACGGTATCGGCGGCCGCGGTCACGATCACAGCGTCGAACGGCGCGTAGTCGCTCCAACCGTGGCGACCATTGCCGACTCTGGTTCGAACGCGCTGGTAGCCGAGTTCATCAAGGAGCGCGCGCGCCCGTTCGGCAAGCGACGGCAGGATCTCGACCGAATACACCTCCGCGCAGAGCTCGGCCAGGATCGCGGTCTGATAGCCGCTGCCGGTCCCGATCTCGAGCACGCGGTCGCTTGAGCGAAGGTCGAGCTCCTGCGTCATGTACGCGACGATGTAGGGCTGCGATATCGTCTGACCGCGACCGATTGGAAGCGGGCGGTTGTCGTAGGCTGCCGCGCGCGACTCATCGGGCACGAACCGGTCGCGGGGCACCGCTTCGATCGCCGCAATCACGCGCGGGCTCGTGATCCCCTGGTCCCTCAAGTAGCCGAGCTTCACCGTGCATCCGCTGCGGTCGGCTCGGCGCGGGTCGCGCAGCCGGTCGCGCGCGTCGCGTCGCGACGGCAGGCGAACCACTCGCCGATTACCGACTCTGCCGACGCGTAGTCGTGCGTCCGGTTGAGGTCGTCGCGGAGCGTCGGATCCGAAAGGCCCTGGAGGTAGATCTTGTAGAACTTCTTCAGGATCTCGTAGTTGCGCGTTGAACCCCAGACCTCACGGTAGAGCGCGACATGCTCACCGAGCATCGCGACCCTGTCTCCGTCGGTCATGTCGCGAAAGCCACGCGCCGAGGGGTCGGCATTGAACAGCAGCGGATCGGCGAAGACGCCGCGACCTACGAGGACGCCGTCGAGTCCGTAGCGCGCGCATCGCGTGTCGATCTCGTGCCGGCTCATCACGTCACCGTTTCCGAGCACCGCGGTCGCGGCGCCCATCGTGCGCGCGATGCGCGCAGCGCGCGCGATCTCCTCCCACAGCACAGGCCCTTCGCTCTCCTGCGTCGCCGTGCGTCCGTGGAGCGTCAGTGCGTCAATCCCGCTGCTCAGCAGGTGACCGGCCCACTCCTCGGTCTCAACCCGATCAAAGCCGATCCGCGTCTTCACGCTGACCGGCAGGCCGCCCGTCTTCGCCGCGTCGATCAGCTCGCTCGCGAGCGTCGGGTTGCGGATCAGCGCAGAACAAGCCCCCCGATTGCGGATCTTCGGCACCGGACACCCCATGTTGATGTCAATCGCGTCAAAGCCGAGCTCGCGCAGGCGCAGCGACGCGCGCGCGTACTGCTCTGGGTCATTGCCCCAGATCTGCGCCACGATTGGGCGTTCGATCGGAGAATGGACGAGTCGAGGGGATAGTCCTGGTCGCTTCCCGCGCGGTTCGATAACGAGCCCCGCGTGGATGAACTCGGTGAAGACGACGTCGGGTCGGCCCCACCCGATGATGAGCCTGCGGAAGACGGTATCGGTCACGTCTTCCATCGGCGCGAGCCCGTGAATCGGACGGGGCAGGTCGCGCCACACGTTTGTCATGATCGAAGGCTTCGTCGTTGATGGTGGCGACGACGCGGTCAAAGGCGCCGCGTCGTCGCAAGGATAAGGAAGACGACCAGTGCTACTCTACGAAGATCGCGTCTGCGACGCACTCGCCGGCAACCTCGCGCACGGCGTCCTCAAACTCAGCCGGCACATTCGGCGTCTTCACCTCGGCGACATCGTCGCCCATCTCGAAAACCTCCGGCACCGTGTCGGTGCAGAGCATGCATGCGGTGCACAGTTCAGGATCGACTCTTACTTTCATCGTTAGCCTCCGTGGCGATGCTACCCCGCTGCGTCCGAGCGGTCAAGGAGTCCCTACCGCAGTCCGGCTGTCGGCGTACAGATCGCGATACTGCTGCGGCGTGGTTCCTTCGAACCGCTTGAACGCGCGGATCAGCCCGTTCGCGTTGGAGAACCCCGTCTCCTCCGCCACACGCCTGACCGACAGGTCGGATTCGCCAAGGAGCGCCTTCGCGCGTTCGACTCGATACCGCGAGAGGTACTCGGAGATGCCGTAGCCGGTCTGTTCCTTGAAGAAGCGGGTCAGGTACGCCGGGTTCATCGACAGGCCGGAGGCGATCCCGGCGGTACACAGCGCCGGATCACGGTGGTTCTCATCCAGATAGGTCGCGACGCGCTCGCGCAGCGCGTCGTTGTGGCTCTTCTTGTTGCTGTTCACGTAGTCGCACACCGATCCGATGATGTCGCGCATCACGGTGCGAATGCTCTCCGCGGTGTCGCACGCAAGGAGCCGCTTCACCGGGCGGACCTCGTCCCAGAACCCGCCGTGCCGGTCGTCGGTGATGCTCGCGAGCGTCTTGATCATCGTGCTCACCAGGTCGAACACCAGGCATTTTGCCATTTCGACGCTGATCTCGTTGCGTTCGAAGTTCGCAGCGTAGATGTCGTCGAGCGACGCGATCGCGGTGGCCGCATCACCGCATCGGACCGAGTTCATGAACGACTGTTCCAGGTCTATCGGGTAGTAGAACGACCGCTTCGGCGACTCGAGCGCCTTGTAGACGATCACGTCGCCGGTTCCCTGAACAAGCCGGTACTCGTACGCGGCGCGAACCTCGCGGTAGAGCCGCGGCAGATCCGACAGCGACGCGGTCCGGCTTCCCGCGACCACCGTCACGATCATCCCGTGTTCGTCCCGCAGCGTCGCGAGCGCCGCACGCGCTGCGTCCAGGAACTCTCCTCTCAGCGTCCCGTCGTCAAGGATCGTCGTTTCGGGGCCCGGCTCTCCGTCGGCTGCCCGCGGAAACGACACGATGAACGCGGGCATCGAGTCAAGATCGAACGGGACGATAGTTCGGATCCTCGACAGCGTATCGACGAACACCCTTTCGACGGTCGCATGGGCGGCGCTGCGCAGCTCGTCGTCGGCTCCGGACTGCGACTCCGCTCCTACGCCTTCAACGACCGTCGCGATCAGCCCGTACGTGACCGCGTCGGTCGGGACGCCTACTTCCTCGAGCCGGGCAGCGATGTCGTCGGTCAGGCCGATCGAGCCGTGCGCGAGCTGCGCGAGCGTGTACGAACGCAGCTCGCGATCGTGCATCGTTCGCTGCGCGGAGACCGACTCCTCGATGAAGCGCCACTCGTCGACGGGCCGCACGTCGGCAGAACCTCCAAGCGATGTGATCAGGCGTCGGACCGGATGGTACCGTAGCACCGTCTGATAGTATGCGCTCAGGAACCCGACCACCAGACACACGATCAGCCCGATCAGTGATATTCTGATCAGAACCGCCGACCGTTCGGCGACGCGCGATTCGGGCACCGCGGTCAGGTAGGTCCAGTCGCGCGCGTACGACGCGTGCACGTCGATAATGTAGCGCGTTCCGTCTATCGTCTGGCCGAACGGCGCCGCTGCGCGGATCAGCGCCTTCATTTCGTTCCCAGGATCGGATCAAGATCCGCATCCAGGATCAGCCCGAACCCGTCGCTGACCAGATAGTTACGCTCGATCGGAGCCAGAAAGAGATCGGTATCAAGAAGCACGACGAGCGTCGCCGGCGCCGAATCGACGACGAGCTCCGGGATCGAGTGGATCAACGCGACGCGATTCGC
>RECL01000171.1 GCA_007694025.1 Spirochaetaceae bacterium | reverse complement strand
ACCGGCTCCTCCTGCGCTATCCGGTGGAGAATCTGCGCGGTCGCGTCGGCGTTGACCGACTTGCGCCCGAAGTAGCTGGTGACCATGCGAGTAACCGCTTCTCGCGTATCGCGTGCCTTGACGTCGAACATCGATCGTTCGCGCGCGAAGCCGGAGACGATACGCGTCGGCGACGTGATCGCTTCGGCGACCTCGACCGCGTCCCACGGTTCGGTCGACGGAACGACGATCGACACGTTGAGCCGCGAAAACTCCGACGCAAGCCGGAACGGAAGCCTCTCGAGCGTCGGCTGCCACGCAATCTCGCCCTTGCGCGCGGTTGCGAGCACGATCCAGTCGCCCCCCTTATGCAGCGGCGCCAGATGGCTGGACAGCTCCTTCCATACCGGAATCGCCGTGAAAACAAGCGGTACGTTCGGTCGCAACCCGCGCACGAACCCCTCGATCTGCGCGATCGTCTCCGCCGTCGCGACGATCAGGAGCGCTGTGCTCGCCTCATTCGCGAGCGTCTTCACGGTGTGAACCAGCCGCTCGAATCCGACCTGGCGCTCGGCGAGTGGCGGCAGGCACAGCAGTATCCGTTTGGCCGACCCGACCGGTTCGGCGAGCCGGTTGATCAGCAGCATCTGCCTTGTCTGGTCGATCACCCGATCGATCGTCCGGCCGAACGCGTGCGTTCGCCGCGTCGCGCCCGGCGCCCATCCGCAGACTACCAGGCTGATCCGGTTGTCGCGCACGCTTCGAATGATGCCGCCAGCGACGTTGATATCTACGGCAGTCAGCGGCGTCACCGTCGCTCCGGCCGACATTGCGCGCACGACGGTGTGCGCGAGCACCTTCTCCGCATCGGCGAGTTCACGCTCGACTCCAGGGCCGTCGGACACGACGCGCAGCGGGTAGAGCGGCTCGTGGTCACCCGGCGAGCGGAGCAGGATCGCGACGTCGAGGAGCTCTTTCGCGCCCTGTCGTGCGCTGAGCGGGACAAGGATACGGTTCGGCGCTGTAGACGAATCGAAGTCGGCGTGCTCGACCTCGAGCGCGAGCGCCCGCCCGGCGCGCTGAGTGATGACCGATCCGGCCAGACATGTCACCGCGATCATCATGATCGTGCCGGTGATCACCGCGTCGTCGAACAGCCCGATGTCGTATCCGATCAGCACCGCGGCCAGGGTTGCCGCCGCCTGGTTCACGCTCAGACCGTAGACCAGGCGCGACTCGCTGCGGCGGTACTTCAGGATCCATCCCGACACGTGCGCCGCCATCCACTTGCTGAGGAGCGCGATCGATACCATCCCGCCGATCACGATCCACACGTCGACGTCGGCGATCAGGAGCCGGAGGTTCACGAGCATACCGACGGATATCAAGAAGAACGGGATGAAGATCGCGTCTCCGCTGAAGTGGATCCGGCCCATCAGCCGGCTCTTCTCCGGTATCAGGCTGTTCAGCGTCAGTCCTGCCAGGAACGCTCCGATGATCGGCTCCAGACCCGCAAGATGAGCCAGGAAGCCCGTGACGAAGGTGAGCGTCATCACGAAGACGAACTCGACATTTTCGTCGGTGCCGAGCCGCCGGAAGAACCACCGTCCGATTCGCGGGATCAGGAAGAGGGTCGCGAGCATGTAGACGATCATCAGCGAAAAGAGGCGGATCCAGAACAGCGGGTCCAGGTCGCCACGGCTTGAACTGACGATCACGGCCAGCACCAGCAGCGCCAGCGTGTCGGTGATGATCGTTCCGCCGACCGCGGTCGTGACCGATCGTGCCTTCGTCAATCCCAGCTTACCGACCGCCGGGAACGTGACGAGCGTGTGCGAGCTGAACATGCTTGCCAGGAGGATTGCGACCGGCACCGTCATCCCGAACACCCAGTAGCCCAGAGCGGTGCCCATCGTCAGCGGGATCGTGAAGGTGATCATCCCGAAGATCAGCGTATGCGAGCGGTTGCGCCTGACCTCGTTCAGGTCAATCTCCAGGCCGGCAAGGAACATGATGTAGAGCAGGCCGACCTTTCCCAGGAGCTCGATGCTCTGGTCGCGCGCGAGCAGCCCGAACCCGTACGGTCCCACGACCATCCCCGCGACGATCAGACCGATGATCTCCGGCAGCCGAGCCTTTCGCGCGAGCGCCGGAGCGACCAGGATCAGGAGCATCACCGTCGCAAACACCAGGACGGGATCAGTGAATGGGGTTACCAGTAGTTCCATACCGACGCGAATCGTACTCGACCGGCGCCGCGGTGGCAAGGTCCCAGGGGGGTACCTGTCCGCGACAGCGCGATCGACCACGGTTGCGCGAAGCGACCCGGTGTTCGTATACTTTGCAGATGAAGAGGATAATGGCTGTCTTTCTTGCGCTGGCTCTGTTCGCGACCGTTTCGGCTGCCGCTGACACCGGAGTCGGTATAATCGTCGGCAATCCCACCGGAGTGAGCGTGCTTTTTGAGGAGCGCGTCGCGCTCGGCGTCGCGTGGAACTTCACGAACTACCTCCACGTGCACGCGGACGTGTGGGTCGCCAAGGGCACGCTCGCCGATCCGGTCGCCTGGTTCCTGGGCGTCGGAGCGAAGGCGCGCTTTTTTGAACCCGCCGGACCGCGCAACCCCGATGGAGCCGAGTTTGGCCTTGGCGTACGCGTTCCCATCGGTCTGCAGTGGTACTTCCAGCCGCAGTTCGAGCTGTTCGGCGAGATCGTCCCGGGTCTGGCGCTCTTCCCGGGAACCCGGTTCGACGTCGACGCCGGGATCGGGCTACGGTACCACTTCTAAGCGAGTCGTTCGCGCAGCGACTCCACGGTCCGCGGTGCGCTCCCCTCGTAGTGGTTGTTGACCGATACGGTGACTGAGACCCCGTCGTCGAGCATCGACCGGACCATCTCCGCGATCCGGTCGAGCTCCTCTGGCCGCGGGTCGACGATCCGGTCCCACGACCCGCCGGTGACCCGTTCGATCTCCTTGCGGTCGCCGCCGAGCAGCCTGATCACTGCGTGGCCGCAGCGAGCGACCGCGTCGCGCCGGTCGGTGTATACCTCCCAGATCGGAGGCATGTGGATCTTCTGCGAGAAGACGTGCGCGACCCCTCGCTCGCACAGCGTGTCGAACCACTCGGCGGTCAGATAGCCGGGATTGCGCGGTTCGACCGCGTAGCGGGGTCCGCCCGGTACCGCGCCAAAGAAGGCCGCCAGGCGCGACAGGAGATCGCGACCGCCGGTCATCTTCTGTCGATTCAGATACTCGAACTCGAGCATGATCGCGTCGATTCGTGGCAGCATCGGCTCTATCGCGGCAAGGAACTCGGTAAACCGGTCGACCGACAGGAAGTCGGGATTGGCCTCAAGCCGCGCGGCACCCGATGACGGCGACGCCGACGGGCCGCGCCGCGGCGGTCGCTTGTGCGTCAGCGTGATCTGTTGCGGGACCTTGCACGTGAACCGGAACCCGTCGGGGACCGCGGCCAGGTACTCGGCGATGGTAGCGGAGTCGGGTACCCGGTAGAACCACGAATCGATCTCGGCGGTGTCGAAGCGCGCGGCGTACTCGCCCAGGTAGTCGACCGCCCTCGAGCGCGGTTCACTGTAGACAAGGTCGACCCAGCTGTCGTAGTTCCACGAGCACGTCCCGATCCGGAGCTGGGGATGATCAGCCATAGTGCGCGCCTACAGACGACCCGCTTCGATGATCCGTTGCAGAAACTGCCGCGTTCTGGGGTTCTCCGGATGCGCAAAGAGCTGACTCGGCGGACCTTCTTCCAGGATGCGGCCTCCTTCGAGGAAGCAGACGCGATCGGCAACGTCGCGCGCAAACCCCATTTCGTGCGTGACGATGATCATCGTCATGCCCTGTTCCTTGAGTTCGCGGATAATCTTGAGTACTCCTCCGATAAGCTCCGGATCGAGCGCGGCGGTCACCTCGTCGAGCATCAGCACGTCGGGGTTGTTCGCGAGTGCCCGCACGATTGCTACGCGCTGCTGCTGGCCGCCCGACAGCTGTTCGGGATACGACTTCGCGAATTGCTCCATGCCAAAGAGCGTCAGCAGTTCGTGTGCGCGCTCCTCGCTCTCCTGTCGAGGGGTGCCGTGGACCTTCCGCGGCGCGAGCGTGATATTCTGCAGCACGTTCAGGTGAGGGAAGAGGTTGTACGCCTGAAAGACGATGCCGATTCGCTTGTAGAGCTCGTTGGAGTTCCGGAACCGTTCATCATCGATGGAGACGCCGTCGAGCTCGATCGTGCCGTGGTCGAAGGGAACGAGCTTGTTCACGCAGCGCAGCAGCGTCGATTTGCCCGATCCCGAAGCGCCGATCAGGCAGACGACCTCGTGTTCGCCTACCGCAAGGTCGACGGCGTCAAGAACGAGCGTATCGCCGTAGTACTTCGTCAGATTGTCGATGCGAATCCGCGTCATGCCGCTACACCGTCCTCTGCAGGCGTCGTTCCTGGTCTTTTTTCGCGACGTAGTCGGTCAACCGCGCCATCGGGATCGTCGCAATCAGAAACAGGAACGCCGCGGCGATCAGCGACGAGTAGTTGAAGGTACGCGCGGTGTAGATCTGCGCTTCACGGACTGCGTCGCGTACGCCGATTACGCTCAGGAGCGCCACGTCCTTCTGAAGCGCAACTGCAAGGTTGAGGAGCGCCGGAAGCACGTTTCGCACCGCCTGCGGCACGATTGCGTGGCGGAGCGTCTGCCACTGCGACAGTCCAAGCGCCTTCGCCGCTGCGCGCTGCCCATCGTGGACCGCTTCCATCCCCGACCGGTACACCTCCGCGGCGTACGCCGAGTAGCCGAGCACCATCGCGACTGACCCCCAGAAGAGGCTGCTTCGCGGCAGGCCGGGTATCTGGAGCGCCGGGATCCCGAAGCCGAACAGGAGTACCAGCAGCAGCGACGGAATACCACGAACCAGATCGATGTAAAGGATCGCGAAGACCTTCAGCGGCGCCAGAAGTGGCCCGCTCAGCGACCGGAAAATCGCGAGTACGAGCGCCCAGATCGCGATCGCGACGAGCGCGATCGCCCAGACGGACATGTTGATCCCGAAGCCGCGTAACACCGTCGGAAACGCGGCGACGATCGCGTCCAGGTTGAAGAACTGAAGCTTGATCCTTGGCCAGTGTTCGGCCTGCGTCACGAGTCGTGCGACAAGCGCGATCACGACCGCGACGCTAGCGAAACTGATCAGGAACGGGACGTACTTCTCACGGATTGAGACGGTCCTGCGCGCCGGCGGGGCCGGCGCGCGGGGCCCGGAACTCACTCAGTAATCTCCGGGATGTCTCCTCCTGGGACCAGGTAGCGCTGGATGAGGTCGTCGATGACGCCTCTGGCGATGATCGCGCTCAGCCCTTCGTTGACCCAGTCGACAAGCGGGTTGTCCTTCTCGAACAGGAGTCCGTGTCCGCGGTCGTTCGGATCGGCCGGCAGCAGCGCGGTGATGCGCGCGTCCGGAACCTGCACCGCGGTCGCAAAGAGCGCAGTCGGCAGCGCCACGACGGTCGCGTCGATCAGGCCGCCCTGTAACGCCTGGAACGTTCCCGCCTGGTCGTCGTAGACGGCCACATTGCGGATGCCGAGAACGCGCTCCAGATAGTCCAGGTCGGTCGTTCCGATCGTCGCGCCCCAGCGCGCGTTACGCAGCTGTGCGAACGACGATGCACCGACAACAGGGCTGGTCGGCAGCGCGACGACAGCCTTGTCGGGCTGGAAGTAGACCTGGGAGAACGATACGATCTGCGATCGCTCGGCGGTTACCGAGATCTGCTGGATCGCGAAGTCGTACGGCTTGGGACCCGGCGCGATCGCCTGGTCGAAGGTCTGTCCGACCCAGACGACGTCTTCGCGTGCAAAGCCCAGTTCAGAGGCGAGCGCGTACACGAGCCCGTTTTCGAAGCCCTCGCCACCGGCCGGGTCGTTGTTCAGCATCCACGGCGGATAGACCGGATCTCCGGTTCCCACCGTCAGTCGACCCGGATTCACGAGCCGCGGATCGTTCGGCGTCCGGTAGAGCGCCTCGCGCTCGGCCGGCGACAGCGACGTGTCCTCCCGCACCCCGGCCGCAAACGCCGCGGTCGCAAGAATCATCGCGAATACGACCGCGATCAATAGCACCTTTCGTAGCATAAACCCTCCTTGGAGATGCACGTCAGCAACGCACGCCTCACAAGCCGCCATGCTACGCAATACGCTCGGGAAGGTCAAGAAAAACCTGGTGTCAGGGGCCGGGGGGCCACATCGAGTCCGGGCCCAGCTGGAACGTGTAGTGGTTGATCACGCACCGCGCAATGGGTCGCGCGCATGCCTTCGGCGAATAGTGGGCGCGAGGTTACCGCGCCTGCGCGAGGTACGCGTCGACCGCGTCGTCGTCGATGTACGCGAGCTCAACCGCGATTTCGCCGAACAACCGCCCCGGCTCTTCGGCCTGCCGTCTGAGCACGTCACTCTGATGCTCGGGCGTCATCGCCCCAATCCGGACCAGAAAGTCGCCAATCCGCTCGTCGGAGCCCGCCGCTGCGGCCGTGGTCTGCGTCTCTGCTTGGGTAGTAGTCATCGGTTGAAACTCCTGAATAGTCAATTAACATTAATATATCACATATAACCGGAAACCACAACCTTCAATGGTTCATCGTGATCGAGCCACACAGATCGAACAAAGTGAACCTGGTAATCAGGAGCGCAAGGTCACTATCGGGGATTTGTCCTGCCTCATGACGGAGAGCACGGAGATGGGAAGCTACGCCACCTCGCAGGACACTACCTTCGAAGAAGCCGGGTCTCAGCGCTCACTGCCGACAGCGAAATGGTGACCCGTAGATACGACTCCCAACGTTGTTGACCGTATTGTGTACAGTTGGGAGGCGTCGGAACCCGGACTGTTTTGTGAATCTTTATTCGGAAAGGACGTGGAAGAGCGACTGATGGGAATCGAACCCACGTCACCAGCTTGGAAGGCTGGGGTAATACCATTATACGACAGTCGCTTGAGTATAGGAATACCAACTCGGGCGGTCGGTGTCAATGCTTTACCCGGTGTCGGAAGTGTAGTAGCCTTGTCCGATGGGTCAAAGAGGTGAGGTTTTCACATGTCGCGTGCCGAGCAAGAGCGACCGGCGGACGTACTTCCTGAATGTGAAGGAGAATCGCCTCGGCGATCTCTACCTCACCATCGTCGAAAGCAAGGAACACGGTGAAACCGACTTCGAGCGCCACCAGGTGGTCGTCTTTGACGAAGACATCGCGTCGTTCGAAAAGGGCATGCAGAAGGTCATCGAGTTTCTGCAGCGACGTCGGGCCGGTACAAAGCCGCGACCGGAGCGAACGACCGGCGATGGATCGGACAGGCCCCGGCGACCGTGAGCCGACGACGGTGCTCCGCGGTCGGGTACCCCTTGTGGCGCGCGAACCCGTAGCGATCGTCGATCCGGTCGTACGCGACCATCCACGCGTCGCGCGCCTCCTTCGCCAGGATAGACGCCGCCATCACTTCGGGCACCGTCGCATCGGCGCGCACCACCGCTGTCGTTTCCACCCGCAGGCTCGGGACGCTTGAGCCGTCGACGACGACGCGGTACAGGCGTGCGAGCGGCGCGCGGGTAGAGAGTGCCCGCTCCATCGACGAAACCGCGCGCGCCATCGCAAGGTGCGTCGCCTGCAGGATGTTCAGCGCATCGATCTCGCGATGGCTCGCCCATCCGACTCCCCACGCAAGCGCGTCCGCACAGATGCGCCTCGCGAGCGCACCCCGCCGCCGGGCCGACAGCGTTTTTGAGTCGGCCAGTCCCTCGATTCGCAGATCCGGCGAAAGGATGACCGCGGCAGCCGTGACCGGGCCCGCGATCGGTCCCCTACCGGCTTCGTCGATTCCACACAGGTGCACTCGCCGAGCGTATCACGGCGAGCCTTTCTTTTCACCCGGCCGACAGGTAGTATAGATGCGCATGTCCGACCATCCGTGGCTGCCATTCTACGGCGAGACTCCCGCATCCATCGAGTACCCCGACCGGACGATGTTCGAACTGTTCATGGAATCTGCATCCGCGCACGCCGATTCGACCGCCGTTGAGTTCGCTCGACAGCGGATCAAATACGGCGAGCTCGCGCGTGCGGTCGACACCGTCGCGACTGCGATGTGGAGCGTCGGGGTCCGGTCCGAGGATCGACTCGGCGTGCTGCTGCCCAACGTACCTCACGTACCGGTTCTGCTCTACGCGGCGAACCGCATCGGAGCGATCGTTTCGTTCTATGACGTCGATTCGGGAACCGAACAGTTATCGGGCTTCCTGAACGACTTCACGCCGAACTGGGTGGCTGCGCTGCAGGACGACCTGCTCGGACTTCAGATCTTCGTCGCGCGCCACCAGGCATCGACAGAGCGTCCGCGCGGCTACATTTCGTGCCGGCTCGAGGATTATCTGTCGCGCCGGGCGGCGGGCGCGATCGGCGCGGATCGGTTGCGACTCGCCGATGGTTCGATAGACTCGAAGCTGTACGATCTCGGCGGCAGGTCTGATACCGTATCAGAGACCGCCCCCGTCTTTTCGTGGACGTCGCTGCGTCGACTCGCGCACGCAGATGTGCCCCCGCACCGAGAGCTTCGTCGCCCCGATAGTCCCGCGGTGGTCCTGTACACGAGCGGGTCGTCCGGCCCGCCGCGTGGGGTCGTACACGCAGACTCGCAGCTCAACGCGGCCGCGCTCCAGACCCAGGTTCAGGGGCCGCTCCTTGCGCGACAGCGCGTCGTCGGGGCTGTACCGCCATCGCACGGACTCGGGCTTGCTGCGCTCATCCACGCGCCGCTGGTATGCGGAGCCAGAACCGCGCTGCTGCCGTACTGGACCGGAGCATCGTTGGCCGCGCTGATACGCCGGGTGAAGCCGGAGTTCGTTGTCGCCGGGCCCGACACGTACGCCGCCCTGATCCGCGAACGCGCGTTCCGCAAGTCCGATCACAGTAACATGATGGGGGCATTTTCCGGGGGGTCGAGGCTCGCACGCGCGGTCCGCGATGAGTTTGAGTCGATCGTTCGTAGCCGCGGCGGAGCGGTGACGATTCGCGAAGGGTACGGCCTGTCGGAGACGGTAGCCGCGTGCGCGACCGAACCCGACGCGGCGTCACGCGCGGGCAGTGTGGGGATTCCTTACCCTGATACGCTGATCGCGATCGCTCGAACGGTTGCGTTTGATAGCGGTTCGGACGCCCCGCCCGCATTCGTGACGGCGGGCATACCGGGTGAAATCGTCGTGAGCGGGCCGACCGTGATGTCGCGGTACTGGAGCGATGAATCGCCCGATCGGCTGCGCGCCGACGACTCCGGCAGGGTGTGGCTTCGCACCGGTGACCTTGGCACGATGGACGCAGACGGGTTCCTCTACGTGCTCGGACGCATTTCCGATTCGGGGTTTGACCCGGAACGCGACCGCATCGGCGGCTACTCCGAGATCGAGCTCGCGCGCCGGTCTGACGTAGCCGATGTCGTCGTCGTGGCGATCGGCCGCGATTCGCCGCGGCTGATCGCGATCGTCGTCCCGATGGACCCCGACAGCGATCCCGGATGGCTCGGGCCACGGTTGATTGAAGCCCTGTCCGCCGTCGACAGGAGGCATCGCTGCGATGAGATCGTGCTCGTCGAACGGATGCCGCGGACGCGGACCGGATCGGCAGATATTGCGGCGGTCAGACGGCTGATCGCGTCCGGGCGGCAGGAGGCTCGGGGGTCTGCGACGATCGACTCGTCGAGTTGACGACCACCCGGGCTGACGGTACTGTAGCGGGAATCGAAGGGGTACGCGTGTTCCTGAAGAGCATAGAGATGCTGGGTTTCAAGTCGTTCGCCGACCGCACCCGCATCGAGTTCACCGATGGCATCTCAGCCTTGCTCGGACCAAACGGATGCGGAAAGAGCAACGTGGTCGATGCGATCAAGTGGGTACTTGGTGAGCAGGCATCGCGGTCGTTGCGCGCCGAACGGATGGAAGACGTCATTTTTAACGGTACCGAAGAGCGCAAGGCGCTCAACGTGGCCGAAGTCACGTTGACGCTGATGAACGAGTCGGGCATCCTGCCGATCGAAAGCCCTGAGATCGCGATCAGGCGCCGGTTGTTCCGCAGCGGAGAGAGCGAGTATTACGTCAACGGAGCGCCGGTGAAGCTGCGCGAGATGCGCGAGCTGTTCTACGACACCGGAATCGGCAAGAGCGCGTACAGCATCATGGAGCAGGGCAAGATCGATCAGGTCCTGTCCAACAAGCCCGAAGAGCGGCGATTGATCTTCGAGGAGGCCGCCGGGATCACGAAGTACAAGATCCGGGGCAAAGAGGCCGAGCGCAAGCTTGAGCGGACCGAAGAGAACATGCGCCAGGTTGAGAGCATCCTGAGCGAGGTCAGCCGGTCGCACGACGCGCTTCGCCGGCAGTCGGAGAAGACACTGACCTACCGGCGCCTGCGCGCCGAGATGTTCGACGTAGAGCTCGACATAGCGCTGATCAAGCTGAAGAACCTGGTGGAGGAGCGCGACCGGCGGGTCGAACAGCTCGATCAGAAGACGACGGCGCGCGACGAACTGCGCCGCGCGATCGACGCGATCAACGAGCACCTCGAAGAGAACCTCGATCGGGTCAACACGATGGAATCGCAGCTGATCGAGCATCAGAAGCGGCTCTACGGCGTCGAACTCGAGAAGAACAACCGTGAGAGCCAGATCCGGATCCACAGCGAGCGCGTCTCGGAGCTTGAGCAGAAGATTGCCGGCGATGAGGCGCGACAGCACGCGCTGTCCGCGAAGCTCGACTCGCTGCGGAACGAGATCACGACGCTCGACACGCAGATCGCTGAACACCTCGAGCGACTCGCCGACGTTGAGACCAACATCAAGACGTTTGAGTCGCACATCGAGCACGCCGAGCAGCGGATCGTCGAAAACTCGGCAACGATCACCGCGAACGACGGTCGGATCGCGGCAGAAGAAGAACAGCAGCTCGAGTTTGAGTCGACGCTGCGCGAGCTCACCGACGACATCGTGCAACAGCTCGACGAAGGGCTCGCGCAGTCGGGGTACTCCCGCGGCGCGCGCAAGCAGCTTGAGGACGCTACCCGCGCGGCGATCGCGTCGCTCGACCGGCGGATTTCTGCCAGGCGAGACCAGCTCACCGACGCGCTCGCCGCCGGGTCAGAGAAACGCGCCGCCGCGGTCGCCGGCGAAGCGTTCGGCGAAATTCTCGATCTTGCGCAGGAGGCCGTCGAGGCGTTCGATCGGTACGCTGCGAGCGTCCCCGGATTCCTGGACGAGTTTCTCGCGCCGAAGGGGATCATCACGCGCAAGCGAGAGGTCGACGCGGCGATGCAGGCGAGCCGCGACGCGATCCGCAGCCTACGCGCGAGTAACGGCGAGCTTGCGGCCGACAACGCCGCGCTGCTCGCCCGAATCGAAGAGTACCGTTCAACGCTCGAAGAGTTGCGCGTGAACCGTGCGCGGGTCACGACGCAGACGAGCGCGATGCAGCAGAGCGCGGCG
This sequence comes from Spirochaetaceae bacterium, assembly GCA_007694025.1. GTDB lineage: Bacteria > Spirochaetota > Spirochaetia > DSM-27196 > SLST01 > SLST01. The sequence goes on along the minus strand of RECL01000171.1, from coordinate 19,450 downwards.
CAGCGACGCGCCGAGCTGAAGGAGCAGGAGCAGACGCTCCTGACTCATCGCGATGAGCTCGAGGCGTCGCGGATCAGGCTTTCCGATACCGCGAAGCGCATCGCGTCGCTTGGTGACGAGCTCAAGACGCTAGAAACGCAGGAAGTTGCGCTGCAGAAGGATCAGAAGGCGCTCGAGCAGACGATCCTCACGAAGAACAAGGCGCTTGTGGAGAAGGAGCGCTCGCTCAAGGCGAAGATGGAGGAGCTCGGCAAGACGCAGAGCCAGCTCGAGCGGATCCAGATCAGCCACGCCGAGATGAGCGCCGAGATTCGCAACCTCTACGAGAACTTCCGGGAGCGGTTCAGCCAGGAGCTTTCCGAGCACGAGTCGCGGATGCTCGAGATCACCGACAGCTCGAACGACCTCAGGACGCGTCTGTCGCAGCTGAAGGAGAGCGAACGCGCGCTCGGTCCGGTCAATCTGGCGGCACCCGAGGAGTTTGAGGAGATCAAGCAGCGCTACGACTTCCTTGTCGAGCAGCTTGGCGATCTGAAGGGAGCGCGCGAGGATCTTGACCGGGTGACCCGGGAGATCCAGAGCGAGAGCGCGGCGCTGTTCACACAGACGTACGAGCAGATCAAGAAGAACTTTCACGTGATGTTCCGTCGTCTGTTCGGTGGAGGGCGCGCCGAAATCAAACTGACAGACTCCGACGACGTTCTCGAGTCGGGGATCGAGATCTACGTGCAGCCGCCGGGAAAGAAGCTCGAGAATATCGCGCTGCTGTCGGGTGGCGAGCGGAGTCTGACCGCGGTCGGGTTGCTCTTCGCGACCTACATGGTGCGACCGTCTCCGTTCTGCCTGCTTGACGAGATCGACGCGGCGCTCGATGAGAGCAATGTCGGGCGCTTCACGACGATGCTGATGGAGTTCGGTGCGTCGAGTCAGTTTATCGTGATAACCCATAACAAGAAGACCGTAGCCTCCGCGTCCACGCTGCTCGGTGTCACGATGGAGGAGCACGGCGTGTCAAAGGTCGTGTCGATCCGGATCGGTGGAGTAGAGAAGGAACGTGAAACTGCACTTGGGAGCGCATGAGATAACACCGCTGTCGGTCGTAGCGGCTACCCTTGTCCTGTCTGCGATCGCAGTGCTGATCGTTGTCGCGGTGATGCTCCCGTCGGGAAATGCCGATACTATCGATAGCGGGGTCAGGGGCGTACCCGACTGGGTCACCCCGGAGCGCCTGATCGTCCCGGACGAGGGCGCCGAGCTGCGGCAGCTGCAGTGGGTGCCTCACCGGCCGCGCCGGGAGATCTGGAACGCGGACGACGCAGCCGAATACTGGCTCGATCCCGCCGAAATCGGCCTTGACGTGCTCGAAGAGCAGGTGGAGGCGTACATCAGGCGCCTTTTCGAGGAGGTGCCGTAGTTCGTGATTCTCTGGGGAGGGGACATGAATCGACGAAGACGGACGGCCATCCTGACGTGTATTGCCGCGATCCTTGCGGCCTCGTGCGCGACAACCGGAACACCCCCCGATCCGACCGACGACCGCTTCTCTGACCGCGTGCCCACGGCCACCCTGCCGTCGGTCGACGCCGAAACCGCGATCGTGCCCGACAACCCGCTTACCGTACTACTCGCTGAGCCGACCGGCGAGGCACCGGCAGCCGAGGCACCCACGGCCGCCTCGCCAGTTGCAGATGCACTCGCCCGTTCGCAGCCGTCGGCCGGTCTCCCCGGCGCGGTGCTGCCCGCGCCTTCGGTGGTGATCCGCGACGACCTGCCTTGGCGTCGGGCGGCTGCCTCTGCCGCTCCCGATGTCACACTCGCGATGCCGCAACTGGTAGCGCCGGCTGCCGTACGGCCGGCTGCCGCACGACCGGCGGTCGTACGGCCGACTGAACCCGCGTCGCAGCCCGATCCGCCGGTTGTAGCCGAAGTGCGCGTACCCGCCACCGCACCGGTGTCGCGTGCCGGATTGCCGCTTCCCGCCGCCCCGGTGCCCGCTGCACCAGCCGCCGAACAGGCCGCTCCCGCTGCGTCGACTCCGACATCCGCCGGACCCGCTTCCACCTCTGTCGCGCTCGAGATCCGCGCCGCCGGACCCGATTCGTCTTCGACTCCGGCCGATGCTCCGCGGGTGTCGTCCTCTGGCGAAGGCGGCGCGTACAGTGTTGGTCGCGAAGGGCTCGACACGCTTTCGGTTCGGTTCCCCGGGTCGGGGTGGCTGTTCGTCGGAAACGAGCACTCGTCGGGCGACGTGACGCTCGTCGAAAAGCGCCGCGTCGACGGCGACGACGTCTTCGTGTTCCGGTTCGGCAATCCTGGCGAGTACCACCTCTGGTTTCAGCAGCAGCAACCGGGGGGCGTCTTCGTGAACGAACGCGTGGCCGTCGACACGACCAGCGCTCCCGAACCGGCGCGGCCAGCCGAACCGGCGCGGTCAGTCGCCAGTCCAGCGCGGCCAGCCGCCGAACCGGCGCGACCAGTCGCCAGCCCGGCGCCCGGCGTGGACGCGACGATCGCGGCGGTTGGCCGGCCGGGTGCCGACGATCCGCCCGCGCCGCCTTCCGGTGAGCGCTCCGATCGGATCGACGCTGTAACGTCTTCCGGTGAGTCGTTGAGCGCGGTCCCTGTCGTTTCGTACCGGAGGTCGCTCGCGGGGATGAGCGACACCGATCTCTTTGCGCTCGCGCAGCGGCTCGAGCGCCCGGGCCCCGACCGCGATCTGCGCCTCGCGCTCGACGCGTACGAGCTGATCGTCCGTAACCACCCGTTTTCCGACGCGTGGGATGATGGCCGAGCGCGGGCGACCTACCTGCGGCGCCACTACTTCGATATTCGTTGACCCGATAGCCTTCCCGCGACCGAGGGCGGCGCTCCGCTAACATCTGTGAAAAGCGGACGATAGCTCGCTTTGGTTGACAGCGGGGGAGGTCTATCGCTATATATGAGCGTTACAACCACCGGAATCATGCTGGAACGACTGTCGGACAAACTATCGCATATCGCGCGCTCGCTCTCTGGACGCGCAGCCATCTCAGAAAAGAATGTCACCGACGCGGTCGAGGAGATAAAGCTCGCGCTGCTGGAAGCCGACGTCAACGTGCGCGTCGTCCGGCGCTTTGTGAACCGAACGCTCGAGGACGCGACCGGCGAGGCGGTTCTCAAATCGGTCGCCCCCGGGCAGCAGTTCGTCAAGATCGTTCACGACCGGCTTGTGTCGTTCCTTGGCGACGAACGACAGGATCTGGTCCTCAAAGGGCCCGACACGCAGAGCGTGATCCTGCTGCTCGGGCTGCAGGGCTCGGGCAAGACCACGACCGCCGCGAAGCTTGCGAAGCGGCTCCAGGCCGAAGGCAGGCGCCCGCTCTTGGTCGCGGCGGATCTGGTGCGACCGGCGGCGATCGATCAGTTGGTGACGCTCGGAGGTCAGATCGGCGTCGACGTGTTCCGCGATCCGGCTGCGAAGGATCCGGTGTCGGTGGTGAAGCAGGCGCTGTCTCACGCGCGCAAGAACCAGTTCAACGTCGTGCTGATCGACAGCGCCGGGCGTATGCAGGCGGATTCGGCGCTGATGGACGAGATCGTCCGCGTCCGCAAGGTCGCCGACCCCGATGAGACGTTGCTCGTCGCAGACAGCATGACTGGCCAGAGCGCCGTCGACGTCGCGAAGGCTTTTGACGAAGCGGTCGATCTGTCCGGCGTCATACTGACGAAGTTCGACTCGGATACCCGGGGCGGTGCGGCCCTCAGCCTCAAGAGCATAACCGGCAAGCCGATCAAGTTCATCGGTGTTGGTGAGAAGCTCACCGATCTCGATCCGTTCTACCCTGAACGGATCGCGTCGCGAATTCTCGGGATGGGCGACGTGGTGTCGCTCGTGGAGAAGGCGCAGGAGACGATCACGCAGGACGAGGCCGAGGCGCTGCAGGCCAAGATGGCGAAGGCGGCCTTCACGCTCGAGGACTACCTCGATCAGTTCACGCGCGTGCGCAAGATGGGTAGCCTGGAGTCAATCATGGAGATGATCCCCGGGATGAAGGGGCGAATCAGCGAAGAGGACATCGACGAAGCGGGGATGAAGTACGAAGAAGCGATCATCCTGTCGATGACCGTACAGGAACGGAGAAATCATCGGATCATCGGGCCGCCGCGGCGCAAGAGAATCGCTCACGGGAGCGGGACGAGCGTGCACGAGGTGAACAAGCTGCTGAAGAAGTTTGAGAAGATGCGGCTGATGATGAAGAAGATGACTAAAAACAAGAAGTACCAGGCCCAAGTTATGTCTCAGCTTGGCGGGTAGAGGAGGACTTATGGTTCGTATTCGGCTCAAGAGACTCGGTACCAAGATGCGCCCGTTTTACCGGATTGTCGTGATGGACTCACGGCAGCCGCGTGACGGTCGCGCGATTGAAGAGGTGGGACTCTATCACCCGATCGCTCCAGAGGGACCTCAGGTCCGCATCGACGAGGAGCGCGTGAAAGAGTGGCTCAGCAAGGGTGCTCAGCCTTCGCAGACGGTCAAGAGGCTTCTGAACAAGCAGAACATCACCGTCAAGTAAAGAGGGAGCTGGGTATGGAAAAGGAACTGGTCGAGTACGTAGCTCGATCACTCGTCGACGAGCCCGATCAGGTTGAGGTCAACATGATCGAGGGCGAAAAGTCGACGATCATCGAACTGAAGGTTGCAGCAGACGATATCGGCAAGGTGATAGGAAAGCACGGCCGAATCGCCAAGGCGCTGCGGACCATCCTGAGCGCATCGTCGAGCAGGAGCGGCAAGCGGGTTGTCCTCGAGATCCTCGACTGACCCGTCGCAGCTGGCGATCGGACGGGTCCGGTCGGCGTTCGGGGTCCGCGGTGAGCTGAAGGTCGAGCCGTTTTCGCGCGAGACCGCTCACTTCGAGCGCCTTGATGCGGTCACGGTGCTCGACGCCGGAAACTCCACCGTAATGCGCATCGAAGGCGTTCGCACGCTCGGGGACACGCTGCTGGTGAAGTTCGCCGGGGTCGACACGCCTGAGGATGCGAAGCGGTTTTCGGGGTGCGAGATCTACGCTCCTCGCGACAGCGCGGCACCGTGTGGTCCCGATGAGTTCTACTACGCCGATCTGGTTGGGCTTCGCGTCCGATGCGACGGGGTCGACGCGGGCGTGGTCGAAACGATCTGGGAGCAGGGCGGTGCAGCGTATCTGGGGGTACGGATCCCCGACGGAGGCGAACGGCTCGTGCCGTTTCAGCACCACTTCGTTGGTACCGTAGACCTTGACCAGGGCTTTGTGGACGTACTGTCGGCGGAGGTGCTCGCGTGAGGTTCACGGTGCTGACGTTGTTTCCGGACTTCGTCGAGTCGTACTTCCGCACGAGCGTCATGGCGAAGGCGGTCGAGCGGGGGCTGGTATCGTATTCGGTCGTCAACATCCGCGACTTTGCGGTTGACCGACACCGGACGTGCGATGATGCACCCTACGGCGGCGGGTACGGCATGGTGCTGAAGGCCGAGCCGCTCGCCGCTGCGCTCGATTCGGTCGGCGCGAGCGACAAGCACGTGGTCTATACGACGCCCGCCGGGGCCTTGTTCGACCAGGAACGGGCGCTCGCTCTCGCCGAGCAGAGCGATATTGTTCTGATCTGCGGGCGCTACGAAGGCATTGACGAGCGCATCATCGATCTGTACGTTGATGAGCAGCTTTCGGTCGGCGATTACGTGCTGTCGTCGGGTGAGCTCGCGTCGCTTGCCGTCGTCGATGCGGTGTTCCGACTCGTCGAAGGCGTGATCACTGCGGGCTCTCTGAACGAGGAGAGTCATTGTGACTCGCTGCTCGAGTACCCGCACTACACGCGGCCGGAAGTGTTCCGCGGTCGGGCGGTGCCCGAAGTGCTGCTGTCCGGGAACCACGCCGCGATCGATGCGTGGCGACGTCGGATGAGTGTTGAACGGACCGCCGCACGGCGTCCGGATTTGCTGGCTCGTGCCGCGCTCAGCGACAGCGAGCGCGAACGGTTGATTGAGAACGGAGGACATGATGAATCTGATACAGGCGATTGAGGCTGAACAGCAGCTCGACAACCGGCACGATTACCGCATCGGTGACACCGTACGTGTGCACTTCACGATCGTCGAAGGCAAGACCGAGCGCGTGCAGGTCTACGAAGGGCTTGTGATCGCACGCAAGAACGGCGGCCTGCGCCAGACCTTCACGGTACGCAAGATGTCGTACGGTGTCGGCGTCGAGCGTGTCTTCCCGGTGCACTCGCCCAGAATTCAGAAGATAGAGATCGTTCGCCACGGGCGTGTGCGGCGCAGCAAGCTCTACTACATCCGTGACCGCGTCGGAAAGCGCGCGAAGGTTGCCGAGCGGATCCGTCGACGAGCGGATCGCCCGGTTGTCGAGTCGGCCGAATAGGGCCGAAGGGGTCGCGTGAGCGTCGAGGGCGCGTCGAGCGCCCCACCGCCTGGACCGCGCGCTCCGCGACTGACACCAGGACAGCACTATCACCTCTTCGTTCGGCGCGTCGATAGCGATTCGGCAGAAGGTGTCGTCGCCGGTCGGGTCGTTCGGCTTCCCGCCGGTGATCTGGAACCCGGACGCTGGTACGTAGCGCGCGCCGATCGCGGCGCGCGAGGCGTCCGGCTTGTCGTGCTCGGCGGCGCGTCGGCCGACGCTACCGCGGCGGCTTTTCTCCGCGATGCCGGACCGATTGCTTCTGAGGGTCGGACGGCGATCGGCCTCACGGTTGGCCCGTCGCCGCAGACTGGCGACGCGGGTATAGAACAGCTGATCCTTTCGTTCCTGCGAAGCGGCATGCCGGTCGGTGACGCCGATCTGACGCGTGCGATGCGACGGGTTGCCGCGGAATCGAGGCTCGGCCTCACCGAGCGAGCGAGGCTCGCCGCGCTCCTGGTGGACAAGGGGCTCATCGATGGCGATGCGGTGTGGGACGCGGCGGTCGAAGCGCTTTCGGGGCGCGGATCGCGCGACGAGGGTAGAGCCGGTGACGAACGCGGTCGTGACCGCTCAGGCGCAAGCAATCGTGGTGATGGCTCCGGCGACGGCTCCGACGACGGCTCCGACGACGGCTCCACGCGGTTCGACCTGGACGCGCGCGCGCTTGCGCAATCGATCCGAGGGTTTGTAGAGACCCCCGACGAAGCCGGCCATCCGATTCATCTGTTCAACCACATTGCGGGTCGCGATCACTGGATCGTCGTCCCGATCGCGCTCAGCGGGAGCCCTCCCGACGCGGCGGCTGCGACGTACCCTCGGTTACGCGGGTCGCTGCGGATCCGGATGACCGAGAGTCGCCGATCGACGACGCCGCGCTCGTTTGGCTTTGAGGAAGCGGTGATCGTGCTCGACTGCGACGATCGTCGCTGGAGCATCGGGCTGTATCGCGATCGCGACGCGCTGTCGGCGACGGTACTCGATGCACCGGTCGACGATGCGCAGCTCGACGATCTGTCGCAGCGGCTCGCCCGCTGCGGTGTTCGCTTCAGAGGTAGACCGGCGAAAAACGAGAGACCTGACGGCTTTTCAACGCGGCCGGGTCCGTCTATAATACGACGCGTGGACGATTTGGCGTGAAGCGTCAGCAATCGGCCGTCGCGTTGCGCTACGACCGCAGACTGCCTGCACCGCTGCTGGTAGCGAAGGGTCGGGGAGAGCTCGCCGGGCGTCTGATCCGGATCGCCGAAGACCACGACGTTCCGATCGTCAATCGGCAACGTCTTGCCGACGACCTCTACTTCGTCGAGGCGGGCGACTTCATCCCCGAGCCGTTCTATGAAGCGGTTGCGGAGATACTTGCGTTCGTGTGGCGGGTGTCGGGCGGGGAGCGACGCGATGATGATACGGAGCGAAAAGGTAAAAAAGGTGTCTCATGAAAAAGATCAAGGTCAGCGACCTGCGACCGGGGCTGCGCTTTGACAGACCGGTCTACGTCGACGATGAGAATCTGCTGGTACCCGAGAACGTAGAGATCAAGCAGAAGGACATCGACCGTCTGGTGAAGTGGCGGGTCGCTACCGTTTCGACCGACGGCAAGCCGATGAAGGAACTGCCGTCGGCAAAGAAGAACAGCTTCCTGCGTCAGGCGTTCAGCACGCCCGAACAGCAGGCCGTGATGGACGCGTACAGCAAGCTCGCCGCCGAGATGCAGGATGTGTTCGAGCGCGTGACCGGGCAGGTGTCGGTCAGGGCCGCGGAGGTCGACGACGTGGTCGACCGGCTGTTCAAGCTCCTTGAGCAGAAGAAGAACGACGTCATCCAGCTCATCCTGTACGGCCTGCAGGGAGAGTCCGGTTTCATTGAGAACGCGCTCAACTGCGCGGTGCTTGCGACGCTCGTCGGCCAGAACCTGAACATGGTGCAGCACAAGCTGCTGCAGTTGTCGACCGCAGCGCTCCTGCACGACGTCGGGATGCTGCGTATTCCGGCCGCCGTCCGGAACAAGCGCACCGAGCTAACACCCGAAGAGATCGCGGTCATCCAGAACCATCCGACGGTATCGTACAAGATCATCGCGAAGGAGATGCGGTTTGCCGAAGAGATCGGCGTCGCGGCGCTTCAGCACCAGGAGCGTTGGGACGGAGCAGGGTACCCGCGGAAACTCTCCGGGACGAACATCATCCCGCAGGCACGGATCATCTCGGTTGTCGACGCGTTCGAGGCGATGGTGAGCAAGCGACCCTATCGAAGCTCGATGATCGGCTACGCTGCGATGCGGGCGATTCTCAGCGACAATGGGCGACGGTTCGACCCCGACATCCTGAAGGTCTTTATCCGTACTATGGGCATCTACCCGATCGGCAGCGTGGTCTTGTTGAAGAACGGCTGTATCGGTCGGGTCATCGATGTGAATCCGTCGAGCCCGCTGCGTCCGAGCGTCAAGATCATGATCGACGAGCGCGGTCGCGAGTACCAGCGTGACGAAGGCGCGGTGATCGACCTGGCCGCAGACAAGGAGCTGTTCATCGCTCGCGCGGTCGACCCGAAGGAACTCGCCGACGGCGTCAAGAAATAGCCCCGACGCATCGAGCGGCCCCCTCGAGCGGCGTAACGAGTCGAGTGTACGAAAAGGCGCCGCTGGCGAGACGGTCGCCGCGGCGTACCTGGAACGCAACGGGTATCGAATACTAGAAAGAAACCTCAGAAGTCGGTCCGGTGAGGTCGATATTGTAGCTGTAGAAGGTGGCACCATCGCATTTTGCGAGGTCAAGAGTTGGGAACGGATGCCCAAAGCAGGGTTGGAATACGCCCTGAGCCGCCGGAAGCAGGGACGCATACTACGGACCTCACTCTGGTATCTTGAACAGCATCCGGATCTTTGTCGACTGCAGCCGCGGTTCGACGTGCTCTTTGTCCATGCGCAAGAGGTGGAGCATATCGTGGACGCCTTTTGCGGGTATGGAGCATGGTGAAGATAGCGAGAAAGTCCGATCCAAAACGCATCGCCGAGCTCAAGAAGAAAATCCGTGACGCGTCGTACGTGGACGAAGCGATCCAGAAGATCGCTCAGCAGCTGAGCAACGAGCTCATCCACTCCAAGTGACGCGGCGAAGCGGTTGACGCAGGGCCGGACCGCCGGTAGGATTCGGCATGCTTCGCGCGCTCTTTCCTGGTTCGTTTGATCCCCCGACGAACGGCCATCTGAACCTGCTTCAACGAGCCCACCAGATCTTCCCGGAGATCGACGTCGTGATCGCCGTGAACCCGGGCAAGCAGTACACCTTCACCGCCGATGAGCGGTTTGAACTCGTGACCAGAATGATCGATGGTTTGGATAACGTGCATGTACACGTCTGGGACCAGCTCATCGTGAAGTTCGCCGAGAAGGTCGGCGCACGGGTCATGATCCGGGGTGTCCGCGCGCTCGCCGATTTCGCGTACGAGTTCGAGCTTTCGATGATCAACAAGGGCCTCAATCCGCAGGTCGAAACCTTCTTCCTGCCGACCGACCCGCAGTACTTCGTGCTGCGTTCGACATCGATCAAGGAGCTTGCGCGGCTTGGCGGAGATATTTCCGGCATGGTTCCGCCGTACGTCGCCGATGCGTTGGCTGCCCGAATCGGTCCTGAATCGAGAAAGCAGAGTTGTTGACATCGCTATGGTGTTGCGATATGTTCTGGCAAACCTGCGCCGGGCGGCTGCCCGGCTCTCGGGAATCATGAGCGAGGTTTCTGATGGCTGTACCTAAGAAAAAACACTCCAAAGCGCGAACGCGCCGGCGGCGGAGCATCAACGCGAAGATCAAGCTTCCGACGCTGATCACTTCTCCCGAATCAGGCGAGCCGGTCATGCGACATCACGTCGACATGAAGAGTGGTTTCTACCGCGGTCGGCAAGTCTTTGAACCCGAAGAGCTTGAATAGAGTCAAGGAGTAAGCAATGGCAGACGAGTTGTTTGAGAAGATGAAGAAGCTCATCGCTGAGAAGCTCGAGATCGACGAGAGCAAGATCACGATGGAGTCTTCGTTCCGGCAGGATCTCGGAGCGGACAGCCTCGATACGTTCGAGTTGGTGTACGCGATCGAGGAGGAGCTCGGCATCGAGGTCCCAGACGAGAAGGCGAACGAGTTCGAAACGGTCAAGGATGCGATCGACTTCATCCGATCGCAGAAAGAGTAGGCTCTCAAACGGCGCGCCCGATCGGGCGCGCTTTTTTTGATCCCTATGGTCAGACTCTTCAAGAAGGCGGATGCGCGCCCGCTCTCTGAGTTGTCCAGCGAACGCAAGGGCGAACTCGTCTTGTTTCAGCGCAACGCCGGTATCAAGTTCCGTAACATCGAAGCGCTCAATATCGCGTTCAGTCATCGTTCGTACGCGAACGAGCAAAGCAGTGGTCTGAACAATGAGCGCCTTGAGTTCCTTGGTGACTCGGTTCTTGGTCTCGTTGTCGCCGAATACCTGTATCGGGAGCTTCCCGGTCGGCCCGAAGGCGACCTCGCAAAGATCAAGAGCTTCGTCGTCAGCGAGGCGAGCCTGTCCGAGATTGCCCGTCGAATCAGGGTCGACAACTACATCCTGATCGGGAAGGGAGAGGAGTATTCGGGCGGGCGCGCGAAGAAGGCGCTTCTTGCCGATGCGCTCGAAGGGATCATCGGCGCCTACTTCCTTGACAGCGGATTCAAGGAGGCGCGCCGGTTCGTGCTCGATCTCCTGGTGCCGGAGATCAACCGGGTCCTGGAGAACCGGCACGAGAAGGACTACAAGACGCTGCTTCAGGAACTCGCGCAGAAGTCGTACAGGACGTACCCAAAGTACGTCCTGTCCAAGAAGACCGGGCCCGATCATGACCGGACCTTCTGGATCGAAGTCGACGTCGCCGGAACGCGGTACGGGCCTGGGAAGGGGCCGAACAAGAAGCAGGCCGAGCAGGCCGCCGCCCGCTCGGCGTACGAGAAGCTGCACGACCAGCGGGCCACAGGCCGGTCGCGAAAGCGTACCGATGAGCGCCCCAACGCGCGCGCGGGTGCTAGAAGCCAGCCGCGCGACTGAGATCGTGCGGCGTGGTCACTCGGTCGGGATTCGGGCAGGCGTGGTAGCGAGCCGCGACTCGTAGAACCTGCGGGCAATGCCGACGAGCGTGTCCGGCGTGTTCAGCGACGGGTCGTCGATAACGGTTTCCAGCAGATGCTCGAGAACAACGCCCAGAAGCGGGCCCTTCGGGATACCCGCTTCGATCAGCGTCCGTCCGTTCACCGCGAGGTCTTTCAGCGACACCGCGTGGTCGCTCGATAACTGGTCGGCGACGCGTTGCAGGAGCGCCGCGAGTGATTGCTCGTGACCGCGGGCGGCGGCGACCGCGTAGGTGTCCGCGCGTCGCAGCTCGATCAGGTCGGCGATGCTTTCCTTTCCCACGCGAGCGATGAAGCGGCGAACCGCGGCGTCGGTCCATTCGTCGGTGTAGTGAAACATGTGGTGGCGTACCAGATGTGCGACGCGCGAAGCGACCGCGTTCGGGTACTTGAGGCGCCTGAGAATCGCGTCGGTCATGCGCGCAGACTCGCCGTCGTGCCCGTGGAAGGTGCGCTCACCGTCGCGGATCTCGAGCGTCGGCGGCTTGCCGATGTCGTGCAGCAGCGCGGCCAGGCGGACGTCGGGGTTGTCGCGTCGGGCAGCATCTGCGGCGATAATCGAGTGCTCGAATACGTCGAAGTGATGTCGACCGCGCTGCTCCACGCCGATCGCGGCGACGAGTTCGGGCAGAAACGTTGCAAGTAATCCGGTCTCCGCCATCATGCGAAACCCCTGAGACGGCGTGCGGCTTGCGAGGATGCGCGTGAGTTCATCCCGGATGCGCTCGAGCGACACCGACGCAAGGCGCGCTGACAGCGCGCCGATCGCTGCGAAGGTCGGTGCGTCGATCACGAACTCCAGCTGCGTTGCGAAGCGGATCGCACGCAGCATCCGCAGCGCGTCTTCGCTGAAGCGTTCGTGCGGGTCGCCGATCGCGCGGATCAACCGGTTGTGAATGTCGGCTTCTCCGTTGTGAGGATCCAGGAATCGATCGGCGAGCGGGTCGAGAGCCATCGAGTTCATCGTGAAGTCACGCCGCGCAAGGTCGGCAAAGATGTCGGATATGAACTCGACCCGATCGGGGCGACGGCTGTCGGTGTAGGGTCCCTCGGCCCGATACGTCGTGACCTCGTAGTGCGTGGAGTCGTGCACGATCGTCACGGTGCCGTGCTTCGCTCCGGTGGGGATGACCCGACGAAACGCGAGCGCGACCTGGTCGGGCGTCGCGTTCGTCGCGAAGTCGAAGTCGACCGGCTCTCCGCCGAGCACCAGGTTGCGGACCGCACCGCCGACCAGAAACAGCTCGTAACCCGACTGCCGGAACCGGGTCATGAAGTCGAGTACCGGACCCGGTATTCGGGCGATGAGCTGTCTGCGGCGTCTGTCGGTCACGCGCGCATTATCTCAGAAGACAAAAAAAAGACCCAGCGGAAGCCGGGTCTTTTTTTCTTGACCACGCGTCGGCGCGTGGCGCGTCCGCGTGCCGCGTCCGCCTACTGCAGGAGCTGGAGAACCGACTGCGGGATCGTGTTCGCCTGTGCGAGCATCGCGGTCGACGACGCGTTGAGGATCTGGTTCGTGACGAACCGGACCGTCTCGTTGGCCATGTCGGTGTCGCGGATCTGCGATTCGGTTGCCTGAAGGTTCTCAGCGCCGACCGACAGACCAGCCCGCGCGTGGTCAAGGCGGTTCTGATACGCGCCAAGGTCCGCTCGCTGCTTGTTCACGCGACGCAGCGCGGAGTCGATCACGCCGATGCTTGCGTTCGCGCTGTCCGGGTTGCTGAGCGAGATGAAGCTTGCCGTGTGCGGCAGTCCGCCTGCGCCCTGAATCCCGAGTCCCTGCGCGGTCATCGTGCCGATGAACACGCGCTCGCGCTGATCCATGTTCGCCCCGATGTGGAACCACATCGACGCGGTGACCACGTTCGTGCCCGTCTCCTGCGCGAAGCGGCCGGTCAGGAGGTTCATGCCGTTGAACTGCGCGTGCGACGCGATGCGGTTGACTTCGTCGACGAGCTGCGACACCTCGACCTGGATCTGCATCCGGTCCTCGGAGCTGTAGATACCGTTGGACGCCTGGATCGCGAGCTCACGCAGACGCTGCAGGATGTTCGACGTCTCCTGGAGGTAGCCCTCGGTCGTCTGTATCATCGAGATACCGTCGGCCGCGTTTCGCTCCGCTTGCTGGAGTCCCCGGATCTGGCTGCGCATCTTTTCGGACACCGCCAGTCCTGCCGCATCGTCTCCGGCGCGGTTGATCCGCATGCCCGAGGAGAGCTTTTCGATGTTGCCCTGCAGTCGCATAGCGTTGAACTTGTTCTCACGCTGGGCGAACATCGCGCTCATGTTGTGGTTGATGATCATCTCATCCTCCTTGATAGATTGCCGGAACGTCCCTGTTCCGGTGGTGTTTCCACCTCGACTAGAGTTTCGGCGTTTGAGAATCCGGGTTGAGCGTTTTGTTTTGTTCCGTGGCTTCCCTGCGGCGTCGTAGATCGGTATGCTGCGGAACTGTGAAGGCGGTACTATGCACCGGCGGTGAGGGGCCGAGCGCGGCGCTGTTCGCGGCGCGTTGCGGGGCTGGCGATCTGACGATCGCGGCAGACTCGGGGCTCGACCTTGCGGTTCGACTCGGACTGATGCCGGATCTGATCGTCGGAGATTTCGACAGCGTGTCGGACCCCGGGTTGCCGTCGCGGTATCCGTCGGCCGAGGTGATTTCGTTTCCGCGCGATAAGGACGAAACCGACACCGAAATCGCGATCAGGATCGCGCGCGAGCGCGGCGCGACCGAAGTCGTCCTGGTCGGGGGCGGGGGGGGGCGGCTTGACCATCTGCTCGGGATCGTGGAGCAGTTCGAGCGCGACAGCCGGCCCGACCTGTGGATTTCTGCCGGCTGCGTCGTGCGCGCGGTTGACAGCGAGATTCGGGAAACCGGCGCTATCGGTGATATCATCAGTTTCATACCACTCGGGTGCGAGCCGTGTACGATGCGGTCGACCGGGCTGCGCTGGCCGCTCGACCGAATAGAGTGGCGCCGTGGCGATATCGGGGTGAGTAACGAGTTTGCGGAATCTGAGGTGTGCGTGACTATGCGGACTGGCCTGCTGCTGATGATCCGGCCGTCTGGGGAGATGTGATGGCGTCCGGTGCCGCTGACAGCGCCACGTTCCGCGACCTTGCGCTTGCGTTGACCGAAGAGGAGCGGCGCAGCCTGCTGAAGCGGATATCATCGAGCCTGAGCCTGCGTGGTACGGTCTCTGAGGCACCGGTGTCGAGCGAGGGTGCGGCTGCATCGCGTGCCGACGCCATCACGCGCGAGATCGAAGCGATGGGATTCTGGCGTCGCGTGCGTCTTTTCCTACGGCGCCTGTTCAGCGCGCGCAACGACGAGCAGACGTACGTCGAGTTTCGGCTGGCGGAGATCCGACGCCGCGCGCGCTCGGTGCTGCCCGGGCTCGCGCCGCTTGAGCATCACACGATTGAACCTGTTGTTGCAGTCGAGGTGTGGGAGCTGTACCGGCACGCGTACGCGGTGATACCGTTCTTCCTCGACCTGTGGCGTGGCGGTTCGTTGCTTCAGGAAACGGTCGGATTCCTGCTCGCGCAGCGAATCCCCGCGGCAAAGGAGCACCTGGGGGATTTCGCGTCGCTCGGCGAGCTGCAGGAAGCGTTTCTGGAGCACGAGTTGAAGAGCTCGGTCCGTAAGCTCGTGGTCGACCGGCTCGACGCGTATGTCGACGGAGTTCCGAAGGAGTTGTTCCGGAAACTGTCGGAGGGGCTCGCACCGCTCTATCACCTGCGCCAGATAGCGCTCCTGGACTACAACGCGTTCTTTGCTACGTTCGGCTTCGATCCCGGCATCGCGCCTCCCGAAGAGGTCCCTCCGTTCAAGGAGACCCCCGCGTCGGCGGGGCTACCAATGATAGAAGCCCTCTACCTCGGGTTGCACACGGCGGCTAAGTTGTCGAACGACTTCTACGTCCACACCGAAGTGCTCGACCGGTATCTGGAACTGAAGGACCGGGAGGACAACCGGGCGACCGACGCATCGGGTGCAGTCGACGTGGCCACGGGCGTCGATCCGACCATGGCCGAACGCAGCGAGGAGGAGGGGTATCGCGCCCGCAAGGAGCGCGTGGAGCAGCTGCGCGCCGGTATGCACGATCTGCACGATGCGTGCCGCAGCGTGTCGAGGCGCGTTCCGTTCGCCGACCTGATCCGCTACTATTCGCGCGATCCGTGGCTGCGCGTGAAGCCGTACGCCCCGGAAATCCGCCTGAAGGAGTTCTACCGGAGTCATCTGATGATCCGCGTGCTCAGCGAGCTCGACGCGCGGTTCGCCGAGATACGGCGTGGCGTCGTCGACCGCATGGTCAAGCGACTGTTTGGTGCCCCGCCGCCGCCGATGGCGTTCTTCAGGACAGGGGTGCAGCTCGTGTCGGACAAGGTTGGCGGTCCGGACTTCCGCCGCATTCGCTCTCTGACGCTTGCCAACGCGTTCCTGAGGTTCCTGTACCGCGGCAGGATGCAGGAGATGTTCCGCACGCTCGGTCGGATTCTACCCGTCCGGCAGCGCGATTCGTCGAGCGACCTGGTCGTGCACGTCGCGGGAATGGACGAAACGTACGCCGATATCGAAGATTTCGACGAAAGCTTCTCTCCGGACACCGACGACGGAAAGTCGTACTACCGCGTCAGATACGGTGTTGAGAAGGACGCGTCGCTCAACCGCTCGTACCGGAACATGGTGTCGCAGCGCGACCGCGAGGCGACGCTTCTGGTCGACCGCACCGCCGAACACGCGCGCGGTCTGCTGAAGGTATGCGAGGCGATTCGGGCCGGGTTGACCGATCAGACGCGCGAGCGATACGCGGCGGTTGACCGTCGCGTTAACGAGGTCGACGGGCTCGACGTGCTGATCGAGCAGCAGGCTGCGAAGCTCGAGCAGTTCGACCGGTTGATCAAGCAGGTTCGCGCGATGGAGGAGGGCTACTGAGCGGGCTTGCGGGAGTCGATCGCCGCGATGACACGGTCACGCGTGACGCGCGGATCCTCGATCAGTACGCGGGTCCCTCCGACAAGGTCGGCGATACCGATCTCGCGCGGGTAGCGCGGGATGAGGTGCAGGTGGAGGTGGTCGATCGACGCACCCGCGGATGGGCCCATGTTGTACCCGATGTTGAACGCCGCCGGTTGATGTGTCGAATCGACGATGTCGAGGAACTCCCGCGTCAACCGGGCGACACGCTCGTCCTCCTCGGGTGAATAGTCGCGGATGTCCTCGATGTGGCGATTCGGGAAGATCATCAGATGACCCGGGTTGTACGGGTAGAGATTGACGCAGACAGTGAACAGTTCGTCGGAGTAGACGGTGAGATCGACGACGTCGGGGGATTGCTCGACGAGCAGACAGAGGATGCACCCGACGGGTCGATCCCCCTTGACGTACTTCATCTTGTCGAAGTTGTAAAAATAGTTCATCAGCGCGACTGAGGCACGAGCGACTGGATGTTCAGCGGATCGCCGCTTATCTGCTGACCGAGGCGGAAGTACTCGAGCAGTACCGGGAACCGGTCGAGGATCGCTCCGTAGCGTTCGAGCATCTCGAACTCGTGGTCGGTCTGTACCGTCACCGCCGCGAGTTCTTCGGCCGCACGAATCAGAGCATTGGTCCGCGCGCGAAGCACCTCCCGCGACAGTTCACGCGCGGCCGCATAGAGTTCCAGATCGGGCATCCGGATAGATCGCGGTACAACTGAGACGACCTCCAGATCGGGCCGGTCGCGTTCGATCCGCGCGCGGACCGCGTCTCCAATCAGCGTGAACGTCTCATCCGGAGAGAGCGAATCCGGTGCGTCGCGCATCACAGCGGTGAGCGTGTCGACCGCGTACTGGGTGATCTCGGCATCGAGGCGATCGTAGAAATCGGCCATCGCATCCGGGCGCAGATCGCGGCTTTCGGCGAGCATCGGCAGCGTTTCGGGTCGTAACCGCGTGACCACGCCGATGTCTATAGAGAACGAGAATCCGCCGGCACCGGGCAGGATCTGGGCGTAGGTCGCCGCCGACGGCATCTCACCGCTCGCTCGGACGCGAGTTTCGTGTTCCGTGATCTCAAATACGTAAATGCTCATGTTGGTCGGTATCAACCGTTGCCATCGCCACGCGAAGGTTCCGGCCTTGATCGGCTCGGGTTCCCAGCCGTCGGTACGGCTGAACAGGACCGCGTAGCCTCCGGGTGGGATCTGAAACTGGATCCACCCAAAGAAGAAGATCGTCCCGGCGACCGCGAGCAGGAAGACCAGCACGATCACAATGCGCTTCATGATACCCTCCCGGTGTGCAGCACGTGCATAGAGTCTATCCCCTGGCTTCGCAGATAGGCAAGCGGCCCGTCGGCTACCCTCGGGTCGGTCGTCTTGACCATGCGATGAAGGTGCGGTGTAGCGAACCGTCGTCCAATACCGATACTATAGAGGCAATGACTCGTCCGCATCCCGCAACGTCGGTACTCTACAGGACACTCCGGATCGTCGAGTCGGCGCATCTGTTCTTCACGCTTGCTACGCTGTTGACAGCGGGGCTTTTTGTGATGGGTAACTACCAGGAGTTTCTTGATTCATCGCAGCTGCTGCTGCTGCAGCTGCTGTCAATCGCGGGCGTGCTCTGCGCGGCGAGCGGAGCGTGGTACATCGCGTCGCTCGCGGTTTGGATGATTCGGCGCAGGAGGTTGATGCTGTTGCGCTTTGTCGCGGCGCTGGTCACATCGACGGGGGGCGCTCTTGGGCTGGTGGTCGCCGGCGCGCTCCAGGCCTTGTCAGGGCTCGCGTGAATACGTACGTACCGCTGAAGACCTCGGTTGAGATAGAGCGGCTTCGTGTCGCCGCGGAGGCGCTCGAACGGGTGATCGCAGAGCTTGGTCTGGTCGTGCGCCCCGGGGTCACGACCCACGATCTGGAACAGGTAGGCGTGCTCTCGCTCGCGCGAAACGGCCTTGACTCCGCATTGATCGGCTATGACGGGTTTCCGGCAGCGATCTGCACGTCGGTCAACAACGTTGCCGCTCACGGTGTTCCTGGCTCCCGTGTTCTGGAGTCGGGAGATATCGTCACGGTCGACGTCGCCGCGGGCCGAGATGGGTGGATGGCCGACGCCGCGTGGACGTTTGCAGTCGGCAGGCTTGCACCTGCGGCGCGGCGGATCGTTCGAGCAGCGTGGCGGGCTACAATGGCGGGGGTCGTCGCGGCGCGCGCGGGGGGACGGATCGGCGACATCGGGTCGGCGGTTGAGCGCGAAGCCGGGCGCCTCGGGTGTTCGGTCGTCCGCGAGTTCACTGGTCACGGAATCGGTAGAAGCCTCCACGAACCGCCAACGCTTCCCAACGTGGCGAGCGACGGCTCGGGAGAGCCGATCGTACCCGGTATGGTGCTTAACATCGAACCGGTGCTGACGCTCGGCGACGGGAGCGTGCACCTCCTTGACGACGGGTACAGCTACGCGACGACCGACGGTACGCTCGCCGCCCAGTTCGAGGTGACCGTGTCGGTTCGGTCAGACCGTACCGACATACTGACGCTGGGCCGGCACCGCGGTTTCGCGGTCCACGATGGGCCGCCGTACTGAGTAACCGGCCGCGTCCGCTGGCCGGGCCTTTGGTTGACACCTCGAACTAGCTCCTCTATATTCGCGGCAACGCCATCTTAGCTCAGCTGGTAGAGCACGTGACTTGTAATCTCGGGGTCGCCGGTTCGAGTCCGGCAGATGGCTTGTCGGTACGCCGACGCTGGCTGGTCGGTACTCCGACGTTGGCTTGACTCGCTGAGGCGGGTGTGGTAGGTTTCCGGTCCATATAGGGGAGATTCCCGAGCGGTCAAAGGGGGCAGACTGTAAATCTGTTGGCTCAGCCTTCGAAGGTTCGAATCCTTCTCTCCCCAT
>RECL01000176.1 GCA_007694025.1 Spirochaetaceae bacterium | reverse complement strand
CCCGAGCTCACGCCCAGATCGGTTCCGGTCACGCGGCGGCCCGAGTCGGCGCACAGGTAGAGGGTCGCTTCGGCGACGTCGTCGACGCTCGTGAACTCGCGCATCGGGTTGCGCTCCTGATACTCCGCGATCCAGGCTGCGTCGTCGTCGGGAACGTTGCGCAGCCGTCGCTCCTCTTCGGTGAGCACCCACCCGACCGAGATCCAGTTCGCGCGGATCTTGTCGGGGGCGAGCAGCATCGCGAGCTTCCGCGTCATCGTGTGGAGCGCGCCCTTGCTGATCCCGTAGACGAACTGTCCGGCGCCGGCGATAAACGGATGCGTGGATCCGATGTTGACGATCGACCCGCCGCCGCGGACCCGCATCATCGGAACAGCCGCCTGCGCGCAGAAGAACGCCGCACGCGCGTTCAGGTCGAACACGCGGTCCCATTGCTCTATCGTCGTCTCCTCGAACTCGATGACGGGAAAGATCCCCGCGTTGTTCACCAGGATGTCCAGGCCACCAAACTCGTCGGCCGCCCGTTTGCACAGCGGCGCGCACGCGGTCGCGTCGGAGAGATCGGCCTGGTGAAACGCGGCGCGTCCACCCGAGTCGGCTATCCGACGGACGATCGATTCGCCGCGATCGGCGCGTCTGCCGCTCACGACAACCGCCGCACCCTCACGCGCGAGCGCGACCGCGATTCCCTCTCCGATGCCGCTCGTCGAACCGGTGACCACCGCTACCTTTCCATCGAGTCGTCCCATCTTCCCTCCAGCGCCGGCACGCCGCCAGCATCCAAGTCGACATCCGCTGGTCCCAATTCTACCCTTCGACGGGGACGCGAACAAGCCGGGCACCGCGGCTGATGCCGACGAGCGCCGCGGTCCTACCCGATCGAGAGAAAACACATCGCAGTCACCGGAACGACATGCGCACGGGCACCGTCGCGTGCTACGATGCCGGGAAGAGGGGCGCATGACCGATTACCTGCACTGGATGGCGAACCACACGAATACCCGCTGGTGGGCGGACTCGATCGAGCCGGGCTTCCTGGACAGCGCGATCGCAACGGGCGCGACCGGCGCGACCAGCAATCCGTTCCTTGTGCACCAGGCGATCGCGAGCGACCGCGGCGTGTGGAGCGGCGAGATCGCCGGCGTTTTGGCCGGGACACCGGCCGGAGCCGGGCGCGCGGTCGAGTTGACCAGGCTCGCGGTGACGCATGCGGCTGACGTGCTGCTCCCGGTCTACGAGCGAGCAGGCGGCGCGGACGGATACGTCTGCGCGCAGGTCGATCCTGGCGCGGCCGCTGACCGCGCGGCGATGCTCGAACTCGCGCGCACCTACCACGCGTGGCGCCCGAACATCTCGGTGAAGCTGCCGACCACCGCGGCGGGACTCGATGTTCTGGAGACCTGCGTCGCCGAAGGCATTTCGTGCACGATGACGGTGAGCTTTACGGCGCCTCAGATTGCGCTCGTCGCCGATCGGTTCGCGCGTGCGCGCAGCCGCGCGATCGACGTGGGCAGAGAGCCGGGCCGCTGCCACGCGGTGATGATGATCGGCCGCCTGGACGACTACCTGCGCGACGTCGCGCTCGATAGCCACGTCGGTGTTGCCGAGGCCGACATCCGGTTGGCCGGTATCGTGACGACGCGCAGGGTGCTCCCGATTCTGCAGGCAGCCGGCGAAGGATTCGACCTGATCGTCGCGGCGCTGCGCGGAACGCACCACCTGACTGCACTTGTTGGAGAGCGCGTGATCATGTCGATCGCGCCATCGATCCGCCGGTTGATCGATGACGAGCGACTCGCGATAGGCGCGGTGCGCTCGTCGTTGCGCGAAGGCGACGCCGCGGACGATCAGACCGCAGTCGCACGACTGTCGACGCTCCGCGAGTTCACGCGCGCGTACGATCCCGACGGGATCGCGCCGCCGGACTTCCTGACCTTCGGCGCAACGCAGCGAACCCTCGCGCAGTTTGTGGAGAGCGGCTGGAAGCTGCTCGAGCAGTTCGGCCAGAAGTGAGTCGACAAAGGTTCACGATAGAGAGGATTGGCATATGGAGCGAAAACTGATCGGGAAGGTCGCGGTTGTAACCGGCGCGGGCCGTGGGCTTGGACGCGCGTGCGCGCTGCGGCTCGCGGAGCTTGGAGCGGACGTTGTCGTGAACGACATCAGGCTCGACGCGGCGGCGGAGTTTGGTGAGGAGCTCAGCGCTCCATCGGTGGCCGACGAGTGCCGCGCACTCGGAGTCAGGTCGATAGGGATCGAAGCCGACGTCACGGACCGCGACGCGGTTGGCGCGATGTTCAACCGCGCCGCGACGGAGCTCGGCGGCGTCGACATTCTGGTCAACAACGCAGGCGGGATGCTCCGCCCGGTTGAGCGCAGCGCGGCGTCGACGATGGACATCGACGACTTCGACTTCATCATGGACGTAAACATGAAGAGTACCGTCTACTGCTGCCAGGCGGCGACTCCACTGATGCGAGCGCAAGGCGGCGGCCGCATCGTGAACTTCAGCTCCACCGCGGCGTTCGGCGGTGGGACTACGTTCACGAGCTACGGGATGGCAAAGGCGGCGATCCTTCGCTACACACGGTCGCTCGCGTACGAGCTCGGCCCCGAAGGAATCCACGTGAACTGCATCGCGCCGTCGGTGATCGCGAGCAGCCGCGCGCTCGCGCAGTTCCCCGATCGCGTGCATGCAGCGCAGCGGATCCCGCTGCGACGCCTGGGTACGCCGGTCGACGTCGCGAAGGTCGTCGAGTTTCTCTGCACCGATCTGTCCGACTACATCACCGGTCAGTGCATCGTGATCTGCGGTGGGAACTACCTGAACGCGAGCTGAGCAGGCGCTACGCGCCGTCGGGTCGAGCGATGCGTGCGGTCGAGTCATCCTCCGGGCGGTAGCCGGCAGCGGCCTGCCAGCATCGAAGCAGATGATCGCGGGCGGCCGTCAGTCCGGAGTCGACGCGCTCGGGAGATCCTGTCCACACGGGGTCCTCGTGCTCGATGCTTATCGTCCCGGTGTAGCCCGATCGGATGATCGCATCGGCCATTCGGGTCCAGTTCAGCTCCCCGAAACCGGGCAGCCGATTCTCCCACCACGCGAAGTCGGTGAGGATGCCGCGTTGCGAAAGCCGGTCACGGTAGATCTCGGTGTCCTTGGCGTGAATGTGGAAGACTCGATGCGCAAACTGATCGAACGCGTCGTATGCATCGATGAACTGCCATACCAGGTGTGACGGGTCAAAGCAGAGACCGACGTAGTCGGAACCGATCGCGTCGAACGCCGCGGCCCATAGCGGGGGAGAGATGAGCCAGTTACCCATCAGCGGGCAATGCTCGAAGGCGATCCGGACGCCGTGCTTTTCGGAGTCGTTCAGGAGCGGACCGTAAACGCGCAGGAAGGGGTCAAGGTTGTCCACCGGCGGTGTCCTGATCGTCGCATAGGAGTCCTTTGCCGCCAGATCGGCGCACGGGTTCGCGTACCCTCCGCACAGCACGACCAACCCGATGCCCAGATCGCACGCCGCGTGAATGCGTTCGCGCACCGCGCGGACATGAATGTCTGCCTCACCGGAGTCGGGCGACAAGAGATTCCGGCAGTAGATGAAGTTGCTGACCGCGAGCCCCGCGTCTGTGACGGATCGGACGGTCTTCTCATTGGCCGCAAACGTGGGGCCGATTTCGATCGCATCGAATCCGAGCGTAACGGCCCGCTCGATCACGGCGTCCAGTTGGGTGATGCCGTTCCACGCATAGACGTTGCTCACGAAACCAATCGGGTTCATGCGATCTCCACCGGCTGGCCGCTCTCAGCGGACTCTGTCGCGGCGAACACGACGTTCATCGTGTTCGCGATGTCGTCGACACTGCTACGAATGAGCGAGCGGTCATCGGTATGCACCGCCATCAGAAAAGCGCGTTCTATGTGGTCGCGCCCGACCATATCGAGCCCCCGCTCGCCGGGATCCAGGTACGACTCGGTCTTTTCGGGGCCGGTTACGCGGATCCCGGAAGGCTGATACCTCACGAACAGATCACCGCACACGAAGTCGAGGCATACGCGATCATCCATTGGAACGTTCAGGCGATAGGTCGAACTGAACGACCCGATCGCCTTCTGGTACCCGATCGATACGGTGTAGCTGTCCCAGTTCCGGAAGTCCGGGTACCGTGCGTTCGGATTCTGCATGAACCTGGCGAAGACCGATGTCGCGTCGCCGACCAGGAAACCGGCGACGTCGATGATGTGAACCAGCTGGTCGAATACCTGCCCGCCACCGGTCTCGCGGTCTCTCAGCCAGGCAACAGGCGGCGTGAACCAGTACCATTGCCCGACGACCAGCGACGGTGGGTTCGCGGCGAAGAGGTCGCGAAGGCGATCCGTCTCGGGCCGATAGCGCCACTGGACGCCCAGGCAGTTGAGAATCCCCGCCGCGTTCACATCGGCGCGCAGGACTTCGAACTCAGATCGAGTGCGCGCGGCCGGTTTCTCCAGATAGAGCGGGATGCCTGCCCGGGCGACCGCACATGCCTGTTCGGCGTGAAACGGCGTGGGCGAGGTTACGTAGACGGCGTCGGGCCGCGCCGCAATCAAGCTGTCGACCGACTCGAACGCGCGGCCACCCCAGCGGCTGACCGCGGCGTCACGGCTCTGCTGACGCGGCGAGAAGAACCCCAGTGGTTCAAGTGGAAACGGCAGGTCGAGTCTCCGCATGCTCGAAAGATGCGAGTCGGTGATCCGCCCCGTGCCTATGAAACCGATCTTCATGGGCGTGAACGCTCCGGGATTTCCGGAGCCGACGCGACACCAAGTTTCGACAGATAGTCGTAGGCACGCCGATACCGCTCCATTTCCTTGTCGCCATACTCGTACTCCACGACCAGCCATCCGTCGGCGCCCAGGACTCGACTCAGAGTCTTCGCGAGACGGTCCAGATCGGTATTGCCGTCGCCCAGATCGACGAAGTCGTCGGTGCCGAGGTCGCGAACGTGCACGTACGACACCCGGCCTTGAAGCTCGTCGAGCAACGCGTACTGATCCGCCCCGATCTTCTCCACCCAGCCCAGATCGAGCGCGAAGTGAAGGTCAGGCGCGTTGTCCCGCAATGCGCGAAAGAGCACCGCGTCGTGTTCGAACTCCCACGAGTGGTTGTGGTAGTGTAGACGCGCTCCGGCGCGTCGGCACGCGGCAGCAGCCGCGTTGATCGCGCGGGCTGCCATTGCTGCGTCGACGTCCCCCTTCGGTGCGCCACACGACATGATGACGTTGCGATTCGGGAAACCTGCCAGGAACCGGGCTACTTCGACGACCTTCGCCTGCTCGCCTGCGGGACCGGCGATCCATGCGTCCCAGCCTGTTCCGACGTGCATACCGGAAAGCTCGATCCTCCTGTCCGCGAACCGATCAAGAAGCCCCTGGCGGTTTGCGACCCCGTAGAACCGGGAACCGATCTCGATGCCGTCGTATCCGATCCGATCCGCCGCGGCGATGATCGACTCACCGTCGTCGACGATCTGCTCGCGAAACAGCACGGCATGACACCCTACCCTCATGATTCGCCTCCGCTCCAATCGAGCACGACGCCCGTGAACTCATCCTGCTTGTCTATCAGACCCTCGTAGCCTTCCCGCGCGCGCTCATACGGCAGAACGTGCGAGAGTAATCGATCGGCCTTCAGTCTGTCCTGTGCGATGAGCCTCACCATCAGCGCCAGATTCTTCTCCCGCGAGATCTCACCGGGACCGGCATGATCGGGGATAGCAGTCTCGATCGCCCCGATCACGCTCACCACGTTCAGGTGGACATAGCGGAAGAAATCGAGCGCGCTCTTCGTGCTCTCGAGCTTCGGACTGCCGAGCAGGATGTACTCGCCGTTGCGCTGCGTGAACGGTGCGGTTTCCAGGTCCAGGTCGGGAACGCCCACCGCGTCGACGACGATGTCGGCCTTCTGTTCAAGGCCGATGCGCGCGAGCGTCGCGCGGATCTCATCCGAGTCGGGCCCGCACGTGGCCGCGATCCCCGACTCGTCGGCGATGCGACGGCGAACGGGGTTGGGATCGACCCCCACGACGATCGACCCGCCGATCGCGTAGAGCTGCGCCGCGAGGTTGCCAACTGCACCAAGCCCGTAGACGAGCACGGACGCGCCAAGGGTGCGCGCAGAGAGGAGGGGCGCGGTGACCGAGATGCACGCCATCCGGGCGAGGAGCGTTCGCGGCCTTGCTTGATCGGGCGTGACCTTCACGACGATGTCGTTCGTCGTGTCGACCGCGTAGAAGGCGCCGTGCTTCTTGGTCGTGAAGACGACGTCGCCCACCGCGAACCGCTTGACCGCCTGCCCACACCAGACGACCTCACCCAGGTTGGCGTACCCACTGTTGAACGGATACTCGCACCAGGCGCCCCTCTCGTAGACGCGCTTGTTCTCACCGGAGTAGATCGCTCCCTCGGTGCCCGGGCTGATCAGCGTGTAGCGGGTTTTCACAACGACAGCGTCCGGCCCCAGGTCGTCGGTAGAGATCGTGTGATCGAGGTACTCGATCGTGCGCGGA
The DNA here is from genome assembly GCA_007694025.1 of Spirochaetaceae bacterium. GTDB lineage: Bacteria > Spirochaetota > Spirochaetia > DSM-27196 > SLST01 > SLST01. The sequence continues at coordinate 1,306 of RECL01000176.1, read as the reverse complement.
GCGGTAATCGTGAGTCGTGGACCTTTGAACGTTGGCATTGTCTATCCCTTATCCCTTCACCGCGCCGGCCAGCCCGCGCACGAAGTGTTTCTGCATGAAGACGCAAAGAATCATGACGGGCAGAAGCGATCTTGGAGCTCCCACGGTATTATATCGCTGTACGATACATTATACGCCATTCTTGCACCGATATCGCTGGATGTCAAGGACAAAATCGCTTCTGTCATAGACCAACCTGAACTCAGACGAGTTCGTAGTTGAAGTAGTCGCGGAGGACAAAAAACCCGGCGCCGAGCGCGAACCGGTCGTCGCACAGCGGGATCATCTCGATGCGATGGGGGACGAAGGGTGGCGCGTAGCGTGAGAGCGCCGATCGGACCGAGTCGGCGAACAGATCGCCGTGAGGGCCGAAGTGCGCGGCGACGAAGATCTCCTCGATGTTGGTCACCATGACCAGAAACGACAGCGCGTGCGCCAGAGCGTCGGCTCGGTCGGCGAGCTCTGCGACAGCGTCGGGCTGGCCAGCCGATGCAGCCGCCAGCAGGTCGGCGGTTACCAGCGTGTCGTTCACGAACTGCTCCAGGCATCCTGAACGACCGCAGTGTGGGCAGCGGCCCGACACGCCAGGACGCACGACCAGGTGGCCCAGCAGTCCCGCATGATTGCTGTCGCCTCGGAAGAGTCGGCCGTCTACCGACAATCCCAGTCCGACCCCGGACCGGATTGTGATCGCGGCGAAGCTTCGGTGCGACCGTCGGTCAAACTCCATCGCGAGTGCGTACGCGCGCGCGACATCGTCGACAACGACACGATCGCTACGGTCACGAGTCATCGCGGCGGCGACGACTTCGAAAAGCCTCGGCTCATCTTGAACAAGGAACCTGGGAAGGCCGACCCCGGTACCGACGATCCTCTCCGGATCTGCGCTCGCCCGGTCGACCACCTCATCGGCAGCCAGCGCGACGTGCCGGGCGATCGCCTCTGCGTCAGCGAACGAAGGTGTGGGCGTACGAACCGACGCGCGGACACCGCCACGCAGATCGGTGACGACGGCGCGGGTATTCGCGTACTCAACGTCGATGCCAACCGCGAGCGGGTAGTCGGGCGCCAGATCAAAGACGGTGGAGTCGGGTCCCTGTACTCGGGGCCGCTCAATCACGTCAACGTGGCGCAGAAACCCCTCGCTCTCCAGCCGCCGAACCAGCTTGACCGCGGTCGCCCACGCGATCGACGTCTTCCTGCAGATATCGCGCTTCGTGCTCGGGCCGTGAATACCGACCGCGGTCAGGAGCTTGCGCTCATTCGC
>RECL01000079.1 GCA_007694025.1 Spirochaetaceae bacterium | reverse complement strand
CCTTCACCTGTCGACCGCGCAGAAGCTCGACGAACCGGTTCACGTCCTCCATACGATAGGTGATCTGAGGTAGCTTCGGCGACGAGCGGAGACTCAGACCCGGAAAAATCTGCAGATCCAGCGACGGAACGGATGACCGATAGGCCGTGAACGGCCTATCTGGTCGCGCAGATGGAGCCCGGGGCACGGTTCAAGCGACTGCAGGGCCTTGAGTCACCGGCGCACGACGCGGAAGCCCAGGTAGCTGGTTCGGGCGGTTGGATGCCAGCCATCCCAGTACGCGACAGCCTGCCGTTCTTCGTTGTTCGCGTGGGAGTCGCCGCGGTTGCCATTGCGGATGACCCGCCACCCGGCGCCTTCCCTATCCCGGTACGTCGCGTCGTCCAGGTTCCCCGGGGAGTACGTACCCTCGTGCCAGTCCCAACACCATTCCTCCACGTTGCCGCTCATATCGAAGAGGCCGATCTCATTCGGCAGCTTGGTTCCGACTGAGTGGGTGGTGTTTGCGGAGTTCGACCAGATCCAGGCGTAGTCGTGTATGTCTGCGCCGTCAGTGCTGCCGGCAAACGGTTTGTCATAGCCAGTGGTGTTGACCGCACCCGGGGCTCCGCTGTCGGCTCCCATCGCAGCCCACATCCACTCCATCGTCGTAGGAAGACGATACCCATCCGCAGACCAGTTCACGGTGACCGCATCCCAGATCGGGTGCGCCGGGTCTGTGTCGGAAGCGGGGATGTCGGCGAACTCGAGCGTCGCGAAGTTCACTCCGCTCACCGAGTAGACGGGAGTCAGCCCGTTTTGAAGACTTAGCTTGTTGCAGAATGCGATCGCGTGGAACCAGTTGACCATTTGGACCGGATCATCTTGACCGGTTGACCCACCCTCCCAGGTGACGGGGTCTTCCCCCATCACGGCCGTAAACTGCGCCCGGGTGATTTCGGTGGCACTCATCCGGAAGGGCTCGCTGATCTCCGAAATGTTTGCCGGCGTCGCGTCCCGCTGAAAGCTACCGGCGGGGACTAAGATCAGAGCACCGATGGTCGGAGAGCTCCCGCTTCCTGGACCGGTCGGTTCACCGCCGACAACATCCAGAGGGTCGGGACACCCCACTAGAACCGCCAGCACCAATACCACAAGAAGCTGCCGTAGTCGCGTCACAGTGTTCTCCTCGTCCGGGCTGAACACGGACCACAAGATCCGTACCGCGGGCCGCCAACTCGACGCGAGCGCGGTCATCCCATTGTCTGAGGTGGCCGCGTCGCGCGTCAACGTCGGATCGGGGAGTCGACTAGTTATTGTCCAGTGCGTGCAGGATAACTGCCGTCTTCGAAAGCTTCCGCGGGCAGTACGCGCCAGCCGCTCCTACCCGTCGTGCTCGACCTGGATCTTGATCGCGTTCCCGCGTTCGGCGGCGAGTGCGAACGCGGCCGGGGTGTCGGCGAAGCGGTACGTCGCCGAGATCAGCGGGCGCACGTCCACGCGCCGGCTGGCGAGCAGGTTCATCGAGGTCGGATAGACGTCTGCGTACCGGAACGATCCGACGATGGAGAGCTCCTTGCTCATGACCAGGTTCAACGGGAGTTCGACGTCACCAGCGATGCTGCCGATCTGGACGATGGTACCGCCACGGTTCACGAGCTCCAGATTGGCGCGGACGGCGGGCGCTGCGCCCGACGCCTCGAACACCAAGTCGAACCCTCCAGTCTGTTCGCGCACGCGCGCCATGTCGTCGGGCTGCGTCGGGTCGATGCCGAAGTCGCCACCCTGGCTCACGGCGAACTCGCGGCGGTGTTGCTGCGGATCGCTGACGGCCACCACGGCGGCGCCGAACGCGCGGGCGACCAGCGCGACGAACTGGCCGATCGTGCCGCCACCGCTGACCAGAACGCGCCTCCCGGCGACGGAGCCCGCCCTGACCGCGGCGTGCACCGCGACCGAAACGGGCTCAAGGCACGCTCCCTCACCCCACGATATATCGTCGGGCATCAGGAAGCAGTTCGCGCGAGGAACGACCACGTACCCGGCGAACCCGCCCGCCAGATGCGGAACGGTTGCGGCGGTCCCGATGAACTTCAGATTGGTGCACAGATTGTGTCGCCCGGCGCGACAGTAGGCGCAGACGCGGCACGGCATCGACGGATCGATCGCGACCCGGCTGCCTACGACCACGCCGTGGCCGCCGGATCCCGGGACGGTTGATGATGACGACGGATCGACCGGCGAGCCAACGGCGACGACTTGGCCGGAAAGCTCGTGCCCGAGTACGAGCGGCCCACGCGGGATGAAGCTCCCGATGCGGTTGTGCAGATAGTACTCGATGTCCGAACCGCAGATACCCACGGTGTTCACCCGAATGCAGACTTCGCCGGGACCGGCGGTCGGATCTGGCGCCGAACGTTCGACCAGGTTCTTTGCTCCGTCGAGTGCAATGGTTCTCATGGACGCTCCTTTCGGTCGGCGGGTTCGAGCCCGTAGAATCGCGCGCAGGTACCGCCCAGGATCGCCGCGCGCTCATCGGAGGAGAGGCGTGCGGAGTAGTCGATCACCAGCTCCATCACCGGACGGTACGCCCCGGCGAGCGTACAGACCGGCCAGTCGGATCCGATCATCAGCCGATCGGCACCGAACGCCTCAAGGACTATGTCCAGGTAGCGCGTGAAGTCGGCCGGCTTCCATGCGCTGCGATCGGCTTCGGTGACCATCCCCGACACCTTACACCAGACGTTGTCGCGGCGCGCGATCTCCCGCAGGTCGCTCGCCCACGGCTCGATTTCACCGGCCGCGATCGGCGGCTTCGCGATGTGATCGACCACGAACCGCTGGTTCGGACAGGAGTCGACAAGGTCGATCGACGGTCGGATATGTCGCGGGAAGAGCAGGAGATCGTAGGTGAGACCGGCCGGCTCCAGGAGCGACACGCCATGCTGAAAGTCGGCGCGAAGCACAAACTTGTCGTCGGACTCGTCGTGCACGACGTGGCGCACGCCGACGAACTTCGGATCCGCGGCGTAGCGGTCGATCTGATCACCGATGCGCGCGGATCGCAGGTCGAGCCATCCGACCACGCCCAGAACGCGCGGATAGCGCGCTGCCAGCGACAGCAACCACTCGGTCTCCTCCACGGTCTGCCGCGCCTGAACCGCGACCGACCCGTCAAAGCCGATCGAGTCCAGAAGCGGCGCAAGGTCGTCGGGGAGAAAGGTCCGCCTGATCGCGTCGTGCGCGGGCCCCATCCAGACGTAGTCGCGGTCGTTGTACTCCCAGAAGTGCTGATGCGCGTCGACTTTCATGGCTGTCCCCCTTGCTGCCCTCCGAACGGCCGGCGCCGCTCGATCCTGAAGACGTAGGCGTGGTCGCACGGGCGCCGGTCCGGCGTTTCTACCGTGAGCGCCCGCGCGGCGTCATCATAGGTCCAGCGCAGATCGCCGTCTATGCCGAGCATAGAGATCCGGACGATCTCCTGTGGATAGAGTTTCTCCCAGACCGTGGTGATAACCGCCTCGCGCTCTGGCCACGCGAGCGCGATCGCGTAGAGCACGTCGTCACGCACGGTGAACCGGAAGTCGGACGAAGTGTAGACCAGCTTCTCCCCCTCTGTGAAGCCGCCGGTCTTCTCCATTCGGGTCGGCCCCTCTCCGTACGCCATCCACGGTGTTGTTCCGTAGATCGCTTCGCCGTTCACGCGCAACCACTTTCCGATCTCACGCAGGATCTGCTGCGACTGGTCGGGAATCGTGCCGTCTGGTTTCGGGTCGACGTTGAGCAGGAGGTGGCCGTTCTTGCTCACGTTGTCGATCAGGTAGTGCACGACCTCCGTGGGCTTCTTGTACGTGTTGTCCGTGAGGAAACACCACCCTTCGCCGTCGTCGACGGTCGTGTCGGTGATCCATTCGTTGTACGTCATGTTGCTGAACCGCCCCAGTTCCAGGTCGATGAGCCCGCTTCCCGGAACCAGATCGTGATTCTTGTAGGTGACCACGACGCCGCGCCCCCACTCGCGGGCGGCGTTGTAGTAGTAGGCCAGAAACTCGCGCTTGTAGTGCTCCTGGATGAACCTGATCCCGAAGTCGAACCACATCAGATCGGGCTGGTACCCGTCGATGACCTCACGGGTCTTTGCGAGCCACTGGTCCAGAAAGGCGCGATTCGGACGCGTGAGGCGGGTCCAGTCGCGCGGAAGATCGTCCACGCTGCGATTCGCATCGTGAGGCTCTCCGTACAGTCCCGCGTACTTCGGATCGGTCGTGTCGTACGCGTCGTTGTGGTTGAAGAACCACCAGTTCTCCGCGTGATGGAGCGCGACCATGAAGCGCATCCCCTGCGCGCGGATCGCCGTCGCAAGCTGCCCGGTCACGTCGCGCTTCGGTCCCATCCGGGCGGCGTTCCAGGGGTTTACCGAACTGTCCCACATCGAAAAGCCATCGTGGTGCTCCGCGACCGGGCCCGCGAATACGGCTCCCGAGTCGCGGAAGAGCTCGGCCCATTCGTCGGCGTCGAACCGCTCTGCGGTGAACATCGGGATGAACTCCTTGTACCCGAACTTCTCCGGCGGCCCGTAGGTTTTCCGGTGGTGATCGTGCTGAGGGGTCCCCGGCCGGTACATGTTGTACGGATACCAGGTGCCGTTCGGTCCGCGCGCCGGTACCGAGTAGATACCCCAGTGCGTGTAGATGCCAAACTTACCGTCGCGGAACCACTGCGGGAGTTCGTGCGTCCTGATCGAGTTCCAACTCGCGTCGTAGCCCATGGCCACCTCCGTTGTGAGGAATGATACCGGTCACGCCGACTTGCTTTCGGCGCGAATCAGATAGAGTATACCAGCTATGCGGGCCCGTCAGGCTACGCGGTGGATGCAGGAGTGAACGATGGCCGTACAACGAGTTGGAATGGTGATCGGGGTGCGCGAAGATCGCGTCGACGATTACCGTGCGTTGCACGCGGACGGCCACCCGGGTGTACGGGATCTGCTCGCCACAGCGGGCATCCGCAACTTTTCGATATTCATCGAGCGCCTTCCAGACGGCGCGCGCTACCTGTTCGGGTATTACGAGTACCACGGGAGCGACTACGACGCTGACATGGCCCGTCTGGCCGCCGAGCCCCGGAACCACGAGTGGCTGGCGATGACCGATCCGATGCAAATCCCGCTGCCGGGTCAGCAGGGCTGGAAGATCATGGAAGAGGTGTACCACAATTCGTAGGGCGTCGCCGTCGGGCGTGCGCGGAAAGACAAAGGAGTCGAGATGAAATACCGCATGATCCAGACCGGACTCGGCGACTTCGGACGCCGGTGGCTCGACGTTGTTCGCGCACACCGGGCGTGGGAGATCGCAGCGATTGCGACGCGTAACGAGCAGACGCGACAGAGCTGTGGCGATCTGGCCGGCGTGCCGGATTCGGGGCGATTCGCGACGCTTGCCGAAGCGCTCCACCCGGACGTCGGGGCCGACGCGCTCCTGGTGACCACGCCGCATTTCCGCCACACCGACGACGTCCTCTCCGGCCTTGAGCGTGGGCTCCACGTGCTGGTGGAGAAGCCGCTCGCCGGGAGCTGGGAGGAGTGTTTGCGTATCCGTTCGGCCGCTCTGGCAAGCGACCGGGTCGTGATGGTCGCGGAGAACTACCGGTTTGGCGAAGGCGCCCGGATCGCGCGGCAGATCGTCGCGTCGGGTGAGATCGGCGTTCCGGAGTTCCTGAGCATGGAGTACTTCGTCGGGCACACGTTCCCCGACGGTGACTGGCGAAACGAATACGCGTACCCGCTTCTGATCGAAAACGCGACGCACCAGTTCGACCTGGTGCGGTACGTGACCGGCAGCGACGCTACGCGCGTCTACTGCGCCGCGTCCGGGTCGCAGCGCACGCCGCACTGGAAGGCGCCGAGCGTGAGCGCCGTGTTCGAGATGAGCGGCGGCCTTCAGTTCCAGTTCGCCGGCAGTTGGGCGTACGACGAGTTCATCACTCCGTGGGAGGGGGTCTGGCGACTGCACGGCAGCGACGGGTCGATGGCGTGGACGCAGGACGCGATAGAGGTACGACGCGGGGCCGAATCGCGTACTATCGCCGTGCCGTCGCGACCGTCAGACTGGACGCTCACGGCGACGTTCGACGAGTTCACCGCGGCGATCGACGAGCGCCGCGCACCGGAAACCGCACTGACCGACAACATCCAGACAGTGGCGATGGTCTACGCTGCGATCCGGTCGGCCGAACAGCGCGTTCCGATCTCGGTCGCGGACATGCTGCTGGAGTAGCGACGGCCGAGTGACCGCGGCCACGGCTGCGTCGATCACCGAGCGCGTGGTATGATGCGCGCGGAGGTGATCGATGACACGCGTTGCGATCGTAACCGGCGGGACTCGAGGTATCGGACGGGCAATCACCACGGCGTTCCTGCGCGACGGCGTGAACGTCGCGGCGGTGTACGCGTCGGACAGGGCGTCGGCATCGGCGCTGGAGCGGGAGTCCGCGGCATCGGCGGGAGAGCTCCTGACGTTGCAGGCCGACGCAGGAGACGCTGCCGACATCGCGCGGATCGTTGACAAGACGGTCGCACGGTGGGGACGCGTCGACTACCTGATCAACAACGCCGCGATCTCCCTCTTTGCGTTCCTGGACGAGATGACCGAAGACTTTCTGGACGAGATGATCCGCGTCAACTTCAAGGGACCGGTCCTGCTGACGCAGGCGGTACTGCCGCACATGAAGCGGCAGCGCTTCGGCCGTGTGGTGAATGCGAGCTCGATATCGGGTCACTATGCCGACGTCGGGCAGGTCGCATACGGCGGCACGAAGGCGGCTATAGAAATGATGACGAAGCTCGCCGCGGCGGAGCTTGGCCCGTACGGGATCACGGTGAACGCGTACGCGCCGGGCATCATCGCGACCGACATGACGCGGCAGATGATCGAAGAGCGCGGCGACGTACAGGTTCGCCAGATTCCGATGGGATCGTTCGGCGAACCCGACGATGTTGCCGGGCTTGTTATCTTTCTCTGCTCGGACGCCGGGAAGTACATCACCGGAGAGATCATCGGCGTCGACGGTGGGATGCTGCGCGCGCAGAACCCGTTCCGCGCGATCGACCGTGCATCGACGTGAGATCGCGTGCCGCCGCGGGTGCGGCGCCTGCTGCATTGCACCGTCGATTTCGTCGGCGATCCCCGGCATGCCGGGAGGCAAACCGGCCGGCGTCGTGTGCGTCAACCTTGATCCGGTCACGTACGAGTGCAGGATCTGGGGAGCGCCCGACTACCCTGAGGTGTGCCGAGCGTTCACCGCGACCGCGGAGCTCTGCGGCCGGTCACGCGCGCAGGCGCTGGATCGGCTGAGTGATCTTGAGCGCCGCACGCGGCCCTGATCCAGCGTCGCCGGTCGGCGCTATGACAAGTACACAGGGTGCACCCGATCATGCTATCCTCACTTGGCGAACACTGACTGTTCGAGGCACGCTATGGAACGCATTCCAGTCGATAGACTCGTCGAGATCTGCCGGGCCCACGGAACGAAGTCAGTCGCGCTCTTCGGATCGGTCGTCAGGGGTGACGCTGGACCTGACAGCGATATCGACGTTCTTGTGGAGTTTGGTCGGCCCGTCGGACTACTGGCGCTGGTCCGGCTGGAGAGAGAGCTGTCGGAAGCGATGGGACGCGACGTCGATCTGCTGACCAGCGACGCTATCAGCCCTCACCTGCGTGACGAAATACTGAGATCCCGGCAGGTCGTCTATGAAGCCACGGGATAATGTCGTCTACCTCAAGCACATGGTGGAAGCGATCGACGCGATCAACGAGTACCTGTCTGGCGTTGACCGCCGGGTTTTCGCGAGAGCCGTCTCCTTCAGGACGCCGTGATCCGCCAGATCCAGATCATCGGTGAGGCGGCGAAACG
>RECL01000130.1 GCA_007694025.1 Spirochaetaceae bacterium | reverse complement strand
GGCGATGACGGCCGGATCGGGGAAGCTCAGTCGTCGGCCGTCCCACGAACAGGTGAGGTCGCGGGGGCGCTCTCCGTCGACGGTGACGCCGGTTGGCTGGGCGGTGAGAAACGGCAGTTCGATCGTCGACAGTTCCAGGCGCCCTTCGGTGACCGACAGAGCAACCGTACTGGAGTCCACGGAGACGGTGCCCCACGCGGCGTCGACCGACCAGAACGAAGAGAAATCGGTCGAGTCGCCGAATACGGGATCGAATCCCATCGATCGCGCGGGCGCGTCGACGCTGAATCCGGAAAAGGCCAGCAGGAGCGCGTAGCTGGCCATCGAGCGCGCGTAGTTGCTGCCGCACTCGATTTCGTTCCACGGGTTGCGATTCTCTCCGTCGTAGCGATCGCGCACGGCGCGCACGAGCTCCAGCCCTTCGGCTACCATGCCCCCCTGGATCATATGGCATGCCACCTGATACTCGAACCCGTGCATCGTCTCCTCTGAGTACGTGAGCGGCACGAACGGCTTGCGGCGGTCGGCCGGCCATTCGCAGATGATCGTTCCCGATTCGTCGTTGAGCCCGAAGGTGCGGCAGGGATTGGCGACCGCCCGAAGGCTCGGCTTGTAGTTGTGCTTGTAGATCGCACGGAGCGCGGAGCGCGTCTGCTGCGGATCGAAGATCTCACCGAGTCCGACCAGATTCGCGTGCCACTGCGCGATTACCTGGTCGATGGCCGACCCGTCACCGATCTGGTACTTGATCTCATCGTGCTCGGCGTCCCAGTACGCGTCGACGACGCTGCCACCCTTCAGCACCTGATCCCCTTCGTGCAGGAACGACTCCAGGATCGATCGGTCGCCCAGATCGATCCGCTGCTGGTAGTACTCGCCGTTGAAAAGCTCGGTATCCATCCACGCCTTGCCACGCGCAAAGACCTGTCGGTACTCATCCGCGCTCGCGGAGTCGCCGACGACGTCGGCCATCTGCGCCGCCGCCTTCAGCGCCGCAAGGTAGAAGCCGGTCAGCCACGAGTTGGGCCCGAAGAGCTCCATGTCGAGCGTGTGATGCTGGCGTCCGGAGATCACGCCGCTTCTGTCGGGGTCCCAGCGATCCTCGTTGGTCGGTGCCCACGCGAAGTCGACCGAACGCTTCACCGACGGCCACAACCGTCTGAGCCACTCGGTGTCGCCGTTGATCTTCCACTCGCGGTAGACCTTGACCACGCCGCCCATCTGTCCGTCCACGCACGCGCGGAAGCCCCATCGCGGAGCGCCGATCGGCAGCTGGAGACGGAAACTCATCTGCCCGTCATCGCGCATGTTGTACTGGTAGTCCAGATCGCGCATCGATCGTTCCAGACGGGGGAAGAGGTAGGGGAGCGCGTACGCGTAGTTCCACACGTGGGTACACGAGCCTTCGCAGCACCCTTCGTTGCAGTGGCATCCCTCGAACCCGTAGAACGACCCGTCGGTCAGACGCAGGCACGTGGGAGACTTCAGGATCGAGATGTTCGCCGACACCGCGTCTACTACTTCCTTTGGCAGTGTCGATCCGAACAGCGCGTCGGCGAACGCACGCGTCCGGGCGCAGAGCCTGTCCCAGCGGTCGATCGCGTACGACGCGACGGCGCGTGCATCGCTGAACCTGGTCGCGTAGAAGTTCTTCCACGTCGGCGACGGCGAGCAACACGAACCGTCTGGACCGCAGTCGCACTCTGACGCGGGTTCGGACCAGTAGTTCCGACAGTTCGGGAAGTACCACGACAGAACGAACCGCACCGCTCTACTCTCACCGGGCGGAATCCGGACGCTGCGCGCGAGCGTCGCGGTATCGACAGTGTCGGTCAGATTGGGGCCGTCGTAGGTCCGGTTCTTCAGCAGACCGGGGCTTGACAGGTCTCTCCAGTAGACGCCGAGCCCGTCGAACCAGCGACCGCGGTACCAGTACTGCTGGTAGCTCACCCCGTCGGCCGGACCACCCGGGGTACCGATCGCGAGTCCACCGAAACTGGTTGAGTCACGATCCTCTGCCTGACCGTCGAGCGTGAGAATCGTGGACCCCGCGTCGGAGATCACCGTGTTCGTCGTGGGCCCGCCGCCTTCGGGACCGCTGACGGTCGCGGCGACCGTGTAGGTGAGCGGCCTGTCGGTTGTGTTCCGAACGGTGATCTCAAAGAACGCCGCCGGAAGCGACGAGTCGTCCTCCGCGAGCGGGATGAACGGGTTGAACCCGGAGAGCTCCACGCCACCGGGAAAGGTGTCGTCGATGTACCGGACGGTCCCGAACGGGAACTCGCCGATGAACTCGGTGGAACGAAAGTGCGGCATTCCCGTGAGATTCTCGCGTCGCGGTCCAAACCCGAAGCCACTGTACTTGGAGCCGGCAGGCTCGCCGGAGTAGGGGCCAGCAAGATCCCCGTGGAGCAGTCGCGTATCGATCACCGTGCCGTCGTCTTCGGCCTTGATCGCGAAGTGGGAGAAGCCGTTCAGCGATCCCTTGTTCGGACGGTTGTAGATCTCCCAGTCGCGCAACCGGCCGTCACCGCCAAGCCCGATGCAACCGGCACCGATGCCACCGAGCGGAAACGATATCTCCCTGGTGTGAGACCCCGTGTACGTGAATGCCATGTGTCGTCCTTATCGCGGGTAGCTTTTCGGCAGCATAGAGCGCCCGCCGACGGGGGTCAATCGACCTCGAAGCGATCGACACCGGCGCGCCGCCCCTTGGGCGCGCCAGGGACGCGGAGGGCCCGAAGGGGTCCGGTCTGCGGGATGGAGTTGACCAACTTGACCAACTCTGGTACACTTGGTCTGCTATGGCGCGTGTCGTTGTGAACGTATCCGAGGCGAAGGCGAAACTCTCCAAGCTCATCGATATGGTCTATCATGGAGAGACCGTAACCATCGCCAAGAACAACCTCCCCATCGTCGATCTGGTACCGCACCATCCAAGAGGTAGGCGGGTGCTCGGGCTTGCGCGCGGCAAGATAGTGGTGCCGGACGACTTCGATGCCGAGTCGGAAGAGCTGAACGGGCTGTTTTACGGCGGCGCGCATGACGTTTCTTCTTGACACGTCTATCCTCCTGTGGGCGCTCGCGGAGCCGGATCGGCTCGACGACGCACGAAGACAGCTCGTCGAAGACCGGTCAAACACCGTCTACGTCAGCTCGGTGAATGCAGCGGAGATCGCGATCAAGGTGTCGATCGGCAAGCTGACCCTCGACGGTGAGCTTCTGTCGCTCGCCGACGAGGCCGGTTTCGACTGGATTGACTTCACCCCCGGCGAAGCGATGCTCCTTCGGTCGCTCCCGTTTCACCATCGCGACCCGTTCGATCGGATGCTCGTCTGCCAGTCGCTTTTCCGAGGGATACCGCTTATGACCGACGATACGAACATCGCCCCGTACGGCTGCAACGTGGTGTAAGCAGACCAAGCGGGAACCCCTTGGGCGCGCCAGGGACGCGGAGGGCCCGCAGGGGTCCGGCCTGCGGCCGGACCGAAGCCCGCAGCGGCCCGGTCGGCCCGTAGGGCCGAGGCGCCCGGACGACCTGCAGGCTCGCTGACACGACCGATTGCGCGATTCGGGCGACCGCGCTACGATAGGAGCCGTCAAAGAGGAGCTAGAGATGGAACCGGTACGCATTGGAATAGTTGGACTCGGAAACATGGGGAGCAGCCACGTCAGAGACTTCACCGCGAGCGAGCTGGTAGAGCTCACGGCGGTGTGCGACACCGACGCAGAGCCCTTGGCGAACGTCGGAGCCGATCTGGAGCTGGCACGGTTTGAGAAGGTCGACGAGATGCTCGCGAGCGGGAAGATCGAGGCGATCATGATCGCGACGCCGCACTACGACCACACGCCGATCGCGATCAACGCGTTGGGCCGCGGGATCCACGTGCTGTGCGAAAAGCCGGTCGGCGTGCACGTGCAGGACGTGCAGAAGATGATCGACGCCTACGAAGCGGCGCGCGCGAAGTACCCGGGGCTGCAGTTCGGCGCGATGTTCCAGCAGCGGACGCACACGTTCTGGCAGAAGATCAAGGAGATGATCGACTCCGGGCAGCTTGGCAAGCTAGTGCGCGCGACGTGGATCATCACGAACTGGTTCCGCACGCAGTACTACTACGACACCGGATCGTGGCGCGCTACGTGGAAGGGCGAAGGCGGCGGCGTGCTCCTCAACCAGTGCCCGCACAACCTGGACCTCTACCAGTGGTTCTTCGGCGTACCGCAGACGGTAACCGGCATCCTGGAACTGGGCAAGTACCACGATATCGAGGTAGAGGACGAGGTGACCGCGGTGTTCCGGCACGAAAACGGAATGGTCGGCCACTTCATCACGACGACCGCCGAAGCGCCGGGAACCAACCGCCTGGAGATCGCGGGCGAACACGGAAAGCTGGTCTACGAAAACGACAAGCTCTTCTTCGACCGGAACGAGATATCGATGTTCGACGAGCTCGCGAACTCGAAGCAGGGCTTCTCCCGGCCGAACCACGCGATCGAAGAGGTCCCGCTCCCGGAGGAAAGAGGAGGCCGCCACGTGCAGGTGACCGAGGCGTTCGCGCGCGCAATCCGCGAGGGCTCGCCGTTGGTTGCCGCCGCGCCCGAAGGCATCGGATCGGTCGCGCTTGCGAACGGTATCCTGATGAGCCACTTCACCGGCAAGCCGGTCACCCTGCCTCTTGATGCCGCCGCGTATGCGCAGATGCTTCAGGGGCTGATCAAGAACTCGACCTTCAAGAAGCGCGACGTCGCGGGTGGCGGCCCGTCGGACCTGAAGGGGTCGTTCGCGTAGCAGGCTGTGACCCGGGGCGCGCCGCTGGCGCGACCCGGAGGGCGGCGCGCCACGGTCTCCAGAGGCCGACTTCCATGGGTTGACGTTTCATCTCAATCGCCGTAGGCTGTCGTACCAACTTTATGGTTGCCGGACTGCCGCCGGGAATGCGCACGCGCGAATCGGAGATGGGATGAGGCTACCGGACGTGATTCGAGACGAAGAACAGCTGGAGGACGTGCTGTGCTCACCGTCCGACGCGCTCGTCGCGTCGGAGCGCGGGCGTCGGGGACGAACCCTGGTGATCGGAGCGGGCGGAAAGATGGGCGGGTCGCTCGTGGGCCGCCTCTTCCGGGCGATCCAGAAGGCCGGGAGTTCGAGCGAGATCGTCTGCGCGTCGCGGTTCAGCGATGAATGCGCCGAACGCGCGCTCGGTCGGCTGGGCGTTCAGACGATCAGAGCCGATATCCTTGATCCTGGTGTCATAGACGATCTACCCGACGCGGACCGAGTGGTCTACATGGCGGGAAGGAAGTTCGGTACGACGGGTTCGGAGGCGGATACCTGGGCTTTAAGCTCGCTGCCACCGGCGGGCATCTGCCGTCGATTTGCCGGCGTACCCGTGGTCGCGCTGTCGACCGGCTCGGTCTACGGCTTTTCGCCAGCGGAGTCCGGCGGCGCTGTCGAGGCGGCGCCGCTGGAACCACGAGGCGAATACGCGAACGCCGCGGTCGCGCGCGAACGCGTGCTGGAGTGGGCGTCGAAACAGTACGGGTCTCCGGTCTGCCTCATCAGGCTGTTCTACGCAAACGACCTGCGCTACGGAGTGCTTCGGGACATCGCGGATTCGGTACTCTCCGGCGATCCAGTCAATCTGTCGATGGGTTCGGTGAACCTGATCTGGCAGGGAGACGCGGTGGACCAGTGCCTCCGGGCGTTCGATCACGCGACGACCCCGGCAATCGCGCTGAACATCACCGGTCCCGAAACGATATCGGTCAGATATCTGGGCGAGCGGCTTGGCGATCTCCTTGGAAAGGAGCCGGTCTTCGAAGGCGCGGAGTCCGGCACCGCGCTCCTGGGGAACGCGACGCGGGCCGCCGGGCTGTTTGGCTACCCGGAGGTTCCGCTGGACCGGATGATCCGGTGGACCGCGGCGTGGGTCGCGGCCGGTGGTCGCGGTCTGGGCAAGCGGACGCTGTGGGAGCATCGAAATGGGCGTTACTGATCGCGAGGCACCGTGATGCTCTCTTCCTCGGCTGCCCAGGATCGATTCAAGGCGGGAACGGTAATCCCGGCGGTGCCGCTCGCGCTGCACGAGGATCGCAGCTTCGATCGCACGAGTCAGCAGGCGGTCATCCGCTACTACCTGGACGCCGGCGCCGGCGGACTGGCGGTTGGCGTACACACGACGCAGTTCGAGCTCAGGGATACCCCCGGATTCCTGGAGGAGATCCTCACCTTCACCTCCCGGGTCGCCGAGGAGTGGTGCCGGGAGGATCGGCAGCGTCCGGCTGAAAGCGCTGGGGGTGCTATCGAACCAGCTCCGCCGGTGATGATCGCCGGGATCTGTGGCGAGCGAGGGCAGGCGGTCGAAGAGGCGCGGCTTGCCCGGCGGCTTGGATTCCACGCCGGGCTGTTGAGCCTTGCAGCGCTGAAAGGGAGCACCCCTGACGAGTGGATCGAGCACGCCGCCCGCGTGGGCGATGAGATCCCCGTCATCGGTTTCTACCTCCAGACCGCGGTGGGCGGAGTCGCGCTCCCGTACGAGTTCTGGCGCCGCTTCTGCGAAATCGACAACGCCTGGGGCATCAAGGTCGCGCCGTTCAACCGCTACGCGACGCTGGAGGTTGTGCGCGGCGTCGCCGAGTCGTCCCGGGCTGAATCGATCGCGCTCTACACGGGCAACGACGACTCCATCGTCGTGGATCTCCTGACGACGTACGAGGTAGCCGCTGCGAACGGGCTGCGCACGGTACAGATGGTTGGCGGGCTCCTGGGCCACTGGAGCTGCTGGACACGCCGCGCGGTAGAGATACACCAGGCGTGCCGCGCCGCGGCCGGGGGTCAGGGCGATACGATACCGCACCGACTCCTCACGCTCGCCGCGCAGATCACCGACATGAACTCGGCGGTCTTCGATGCCGCGAACGGCTACGCCGGCTGCATAGCCGGCGTACATGAAGTTCTGCGCCGCCAGGGGCTGTTCAGCTCCACCGCGTGCCTGAGTCCGAACGAGCGGTTGAGTCCGGGTCAGGCGGCGGCGATCGACCGGGTGTGCGCCGCGTACCCTCACTTGACCGACGATGAGTTTGTGCGGGAGAATCTGGAACTGTGGCGAAGCTGATCGGCGGCGACCCCGACACGCAGAAGGGCGAAAAGACCCGTAAGCGCATCTTTGACGCTGCGGTACGCGAGTTCTCCAGCAAAGGGTACGCGGGCGCCCGCGTCGATCGGATTGCAGAGGCCGCAAAGATCAATAAACAGCGCATCTACGCCTACTTCGGCGACAAGGAGGGGCTCTTTGTCGCCGTGTGGCAGCACACGTCCGACCTGATCAACGCGATGGATCACGAGCTGCTCGATCTGGGCGACGACGACATCCCGCGTCTGGGCCAGATACTTCTCCAACGGTACAACGACTTCCACGAAGCGCATCCCGACTTCTGGCGAATCTTCATGCTGGAAAACCTGATGGGCGATCGGCATCACCCGCGGCTCCATAAGGATCGGCCCTACACGCACATCCGTGAGCTCTACGAGCGGGGGCAGGCGCAGGGGCACTTCGACCCAACGGTGAGTTTTGAGAGCTTTCTCTTCGTCCTGATCGCGGTCCCGTTCTTCTACACGTCGAACTGGAGGACCATGAGCGATACGCTCGCGACGGATCTGTCACGACCCGAAGTCAAGGAACGCACTATGAACGAGATCGGCCGGATGCTTTTCGGTCGCGCGCGTCCACCCGGCGAGTGAGAACCGCGATGTGCTTCGCGGGGTAGACACCGAGCGGGCACGCGGCGCTGCAGTTGAGCGCGCGGTCACAGCCGGAGACCCCGTCGGGCCCGTCGATTTCGGCCAGAAGCTCGGCCTCGCGTTCGGGATGCTTCTCCAGCTCGCGACCGTACGCGGCGAGCGC
>RECL01000178.1 GCA_007694025.1 Spirochaetaceae bacterium | reverse complement strand
GCGGAACCAGCGCAACCGCGCGGTCGACGCGCAGGAACATCACGATCAGCGTCGCAAGGAGCGCGAACATGATCAGCACCGACACACCGACGAGCTGGTAGTGCCACGCGAAGATCCAGCCCGCGTTGAGGATCATGTTCACCACGAACCACGGCCCAACCACCGACGCTGCGTACGGATCGTCGGCACCGGTCGCCGCACCCGATGCAAACCCAACCCGTATCTGGATGACCAGGTAGACGGCAAGGAGCAGCCAGATCACCCCCCAGATTGAAAAGGTGAGTCCGATCGGCACGAACAGATTCGGCAGCGCGTCGGAGAGGTCTCCGGTCGTCATGTCGTTGAGCGGAAGCGTCGTCGCAAGGATGTTCACGACGAGCATGCCGACGAACGCGATCCCGTTCGCGATGCTGAGTCCGCGATTGTGTTGTGGAGTATCCATGCGCGTAGTGTACGGTGCCGGCTAACGGCGTACAAGCGCGAACGCTCGACCCGCGCACACATTCCGCCGCCGGCACGATAGTGGCGCCGGCACGCCGTTGGCGCCGACACGCTTGTGGCGCCGGCACGCTTGCCGCGACACGCTATCGGGCATAAACTTCCCGACCGGGACAACTAGAATGGACAAACACTACCGCGTACGCGCCGTGCGCTGCGACTTCGATGCGAACGATGAAGCGGTCTATCAGGCCCTCAAGCGCGCGACCGACCCTCTGGACCGGTCGTGGAACACGATAGCCAACGCCCGCAGGATCGGGATCAAGTTCAACCAGGACTGGAATCCCGATCGCGTCGTGATGCGTCACGGGCAGCGGCAGCAGCTCGTCAGCGACTCGGTCGTGCGCGCAACGCTGCGTCTGATCCGGGAACGCAGCAGCGCTGAGATCTTCGTCGCCGACGTCGGGGTCGAGGGTAACGCGTCGGTCCACTCGCGACGCGAGTGCACGACGATCATGCCGATCCTCGACGAGTTCGGCGTGCCATACGTCGACGGCGGGAAGGATCCGGTCACATGGGCGCCGGTACCCGGCGGCGGCCTGATGTTCGACCGTTACCCGCTGCCGTCGGCGTCGCTCGACGCCGATGCGTTCGTGTCGGTGCAGAAGGCAAAAAACCACCGATTCATGGGCGTCACGCTGTCGCTGAAGAACCTCTTCGGACTCGTGTCGCTCCCGCCAAGCGGGCGTCCACGCGGGTACTACCACCACCTGGTCCGCCTCCCCTACGTGCTCGCCGACCTGGGCAGGATCTACGATCCGGCGCTCAACATCCTGGACGCGCTCGTCTGCCAGGCCGGCGAGGAGTGGGGCCCGGGCGACCATGCGCGCGACTGCAGCACGCTCATCGCCGGCGACCACACGATCGCGACCGACGCGTGCGCGACGCGGCTGATGGGGCACGACCCGAAGGCCGACTGGACCGTACCGCCGTTCCACCGCGACCGAAACGCACTCGCCGTCGCCGAGGAAGGCGGGTTTGGGACGAACGACGCGGACCGGATCGACTTCGCGTCGGAGGTCGACGCGCCGCTCGGTGAGTTCTTCGCGCTCGAGTCCGACCCGCCCGCCGTGGTGCGCAGCTGGATCCGCACAGCATGCGAGCAAGCGCTGTTCTACGCGGAGAACCGTGAACGGTTGATCGCGCGCCACGCCGATCACTACATCCTGCTCCAGATGGGCGAGGTCCGCTTCACCGACCGATCCGGCAGTCTGAACGCGAGCCGGAGAGAGCTTGCCGGAGACCATCCGGAGCAGGCGTTGTGGCTCAAGTACGTCGACCCCGATGAGGCCGAAGGCGAACGCTTCGACGTGTACGCCGACACGCTCGACCGGTTTGCGTCCGAGCTCGCTCCGGACGAGCCGGTCCGGTGAGCGACCACCGGCGCGCGATCCCGGACGTCACCGACGGCAGCGTTGGTCGCCACCTTGTAAGGCTCACGATCCCGACGATCTGGGGCATGTTCGCGATCACGATCTTCAACCTTACCGACACCTTCTTCGTGTCACGGCTGGGGACCGAGGCGCTCGCGGCGATGGGGTTCACGTTCCCGGTCGTGATGGTGATCGGGTCGGTCACGATGGGCATGGCGATGGGCGCCGGATCGGTCCTCGCGCGCGCGATGGGGCGCGGCGACCACCATCTGATGAACCGGATCGCGACCGACGGGATCCTCCTGTCGATTCTGACCGTGATCGTCGTATCGGCGGTCGGAATCCTGACGATGGATCCGGTGTTCCGCGCGCTCGGAGCGACCGAAGAAACGCTGCCCCTGGTCAAGCAGTACATGAGCATCTGGTACGTCGGGGTCATCGCGTTCATCATGCCGCCGGTCGGGGATTCGGCGATGCGCGCGATGGGGGACATGAAACGCCCGCTCATCGTGATGCTCGTCTGCGCGGTGCTCAACATGATCCTGGACCCGATTCTGATCTTCGGGCTGTTCGGATTCCCGGCGATGGGGATCGCCGGTGCGGCACTCGCGACGATCATCTCGCGCGCCGCGGGGATGGTGACGACGCTGGCATTCATCCACTTCCACTACCGGCTGATCGACTTCAGGTACAACGGTATCAGCGAGCTGTTGACGTCATGGAAGCGTATCCTGCACGTCGGAGTACCGGCAGCCGCCGTCCGGTTGTTTCCGCAGCTGTTGCGCGCGGTACTGACAAGCATCGCCGCCGCAGTCGGCGGCGTGAGCGCTGTAGCCGCGATCGCGGCCGGCAGCCGGATCGAAAGCTTCGCGACGATCATCAGCATGGCGGTCGGAATCGCGCTGATCCCGGTGATCGGGCAGAACTGGGGGGCGGGTCGGCTTGACCGCGTGGATCGCGCGCGCGCGCTCCTCAACCGCGCCGCGATCGGGTACGGGCTACTCATCACAGCGATCGCGATTCCGACCGCCGGCGCGCTGGCCCGTATCTTCACGACCGACCCGGACGTGATCCTGCACACCCGGTGGTACCTCTGGATCGTGCTGCCCGGAACGATCGGCCTGAACCTCTACAACTGGACGAGCGAACAGCTGAACGCGGCGGGCAAGCCGCGGTGGGTCGTGATCATCAACGTCGTCGGCACAGCGGCGATCCTGATCCCGTTCACGGTGATCGGCTCGCGCGTTGGGGGGTTCGTCGGGATGCTCGTCGGGCTGTGCACCGGTCAATGGATTCTGGGCTACACCGCGACGCGCATCGGAAAGCGGGAGCTTGAGCCAACTGCGCCAGAGCCGGCTCCGCAGGCCGTTCCACCCGCGGCGGTGTGATTCGCGTGGATCCGGATCTTGGCGTAGCGGCGTGGCCGTGCCATACTCCGAAAGGTCACGATGACGAAAGGAGCGTAACGATGCCAATTTCTGCCCGAACCGTTGAGCTGTTTCAGATCCTGCGATGCGCCGACGTCTGCGACGCACTCGATTCGATGGGGCTTCAGGACCGCTACGAGATGGCGCTATCGATGCGTCCCCTGTTCCCGGGTGTTCGATTCGCTGGAGTCGCGCGAACGCAGGAGTTCGAACAGTTCGACCATCCAATGCCGGCGATGTCGTACGAAGAGTTCGACTCCCGACAGTACAAAGACATCGAAGAGGGCGGGTACAGCGCGTACACTCGGCCTGGAGTCGAACCGTACGCACCACAGGCGGGAGACGTCGTCGTGATCGCCGCGCACGGTGCGCGAGCCGGGATCCTGGGGTCCGCGAACACGCTCGACTACATGAGTCAGGGCGTCGCCGGTTTCGTGATCGACGGCACGTGCCGCGACAGCGGCGAGTGCATCATGCAGGGCTCGCCGGTGTTCGCGACGGTCCGCTCGTACACGCACCCGATGGGTCGAATCCGCATCAAGAGCACGGGAGCCCCGATCGTCTGCGCGGGCGTGAACGTCTGTCCGGAAGACATGATCATCGCCGACGACGATGGCGTGATCTGCGTACCGCAGCGGATCGCCGATGAGGTCGCGCGCCGGGCGTACCGAATCCAGCAGAAGGACCGTGTGGACCGGCGACGTTTCTACGACCGCCTTGGACGCGCGTACGACGCGACGGTGGAGCTCCTCCCCGACCTGACCGACTGAACCCTACGCATCGAACTCGACGGTCGCGCGCGCGCCGTGGTCCGACTCAATCCGCAGCGTCCCGCCGAGCTGCTCGGCGAGCGACCGCACCATCGTCAGCCCGAAGCTCGACGTCGCGGCGGAGTCGGCCGATCCGCCGGCGGTCGGATCGGTCGCAACCGATTCCGGAAAGCCGGGACCGTTGTCCCGAACGACCAGGCGTACTCGATCTCCGTCACGATTGACCGAAACCGACAGCTCGGGAGCAGCGCCGTCGTTGAACGCGTACTTCATCGCGTTCGTGACGAGTTCGTTTAAGATCAGCCCGTACGTGGACAGCGTCCGCGCGTCGAGCGTGAACTCGTCGGCATGGACGGTCGGGACAAGATGCGCCCCAGCAGGAAACAGCTTCGCAACCTTGCCGACGAGCTGCTCGGTATACCGGGCGACCGATCCGTGCTGGTAGTCGTCGGTCCGGTAGAGCTGGTCGTAGAGCACCTCCATACTCTTGAACCGGCCGACCGCGTCGTGGAGCGCGGCGGCGGCATCGGGACTGTCGAGCGCTGCCGCCTGCAGCGTGAGTAGCCCGACCATCGTGTTCATGTTGTTCTTGATCCGGTGCTGCACTTCCTTCAGGAGCGTCTCGCGCTCGCGCGCGAGATCGGCGACGCGCGCCTCGGCGGCGTAGCGCTCGCTCACGTCGAAGTCGAGGCAGAAGACTTCGGGGGCCTTGCCGGGGAGGTGCACGACCGCGTGGCTGGTCATCACGCGCACGAGCGACCCGTCCTTCCGTCGGATCCAGTCCTCGGTTGGTGGGATGGAGTCAACGGTGTCGGCCATCTCGCGGATCCGTCCGCGGACCGTGTCCTGCGTCTCGTCTGGAATCAGCAGATCGACGACGTTTGCTCCGACCGCCTCTTCGGAGGTGTAGCCGTAAAGCGCTTCGGAAGCGGCGTTCCAGTAGTGCACGACACCGTCGCGGTCGAAGCCCTGCACCGGAACCGATCTGATGCGGTCGAGTAGCGATCGGAACCGTTCTTCACGCTCGCGCAGTACCCGCTCGGCCTCCTTGCGCGCGGTGATGTCCTGATGCGTTCCCATCATCAGGATCGGTCTTCCGTCGGAGGTCCACGACACAACCCGGCCGCGATCGACCACCCAGACCCACCGCCCATCGCGGTGGTGCATCCTGCACTCGGCCTCGTAGAAGTCCGACCGCCCCGCGAAGTGCTCTTCGAGCCGTCGCGCGCTTTCGGCAAGGTCGTCGGGGTGCGTGAACCGTTCCCACGTCGCGATCGACACCGGAGAGATCTCATCCAGGGTGTAGCCGACGATGTCCGCCCAGCGATCGTTGAAGACCGTTTCTCCGGTCTGGACGTTCCACTCCCAGGTGCCGACGTTCGTGCCGTCGATGATGCCCTGCAGGCGCTGACGCTCGGATCTGAGTGTCGCATCGGTGTCGCGTCGAGCCTGAACCGCCACTAGGAGAGCCGCCAGGACCTTCAGAAGATCGATCAGCCCATCGGTAAAGACCCGCTCGCGCCGGACCGAGTCAAATCCGATCATTCCGACGCTCTGCCCGTCGCGAAGCAGCGGCAACAGAAGCAGTGACTGGATACCCTGCACCTGGAGAATCTCCCGAATCGGGTCATCGGCGGGTAGATCGGCGACGCTCGGAACGACGAATGCATCCCCGTGTCGGTGCACGTCGGTGATAGACCGCATCGAATCGAGCGGGACCGCCTGCAGATTGCCCATCTCAGGCGTAACGCCGTCGGCGCACCACTCGTGCGTGTTCGTCGTGATCCCGCGTGCGAAGTCGTGCGCAAACACGAAGGTCCTGTCCACGCCGGTGAACTCCCCGACCTCGGCAAGCATCTGCCGGATCGCGTTGTCGGCGCGATCGGGTGGGCTGCTCACAAGCCGCACCGCGAGCGACATCAGGAGCCGCTGGAGCTCTGCAGTCGTCTTCGCTTCTGACTCGATGCGGACTCGCTCGGTTATGTCCCTGCAGAAGCAGACGAGCTGTCCATCGCCATCGGGAAGTACCGCTACCGACACTTCAACGTCGAACACGCTTCCGTTCTTGCGCCGGTGGCGCGACACAAAGACCTCGCGACCGGTGGACAGAATCCGACTGATCCGCGCGCGAGTGTCGTCGGGGGTTTCGTAGACGTCGATCTCGCTGATCGGCATTCCGCGCAGCTCCTCCTGCGTATAGCTGCTCATCGCGCAGTACGGTGCGCTCGCCTCCACTATTCGCCCGCCTGCGTCGAACAGCCAGAACCCGTCGGGCGACGTAGCGACGACCGTCTCAAGCAGCTGTTTCTGATGTGCGACTGCGGCGGCGGCTCTTTCGCGCTCGGTGACATCGTGCGCGATCGCCCCGATCGACGTCAGCTCGCCGTCGTCGGTGAACAGCGGAAAGAGCGTCGTGATGAAGTGCCTGACTCCGTCGGCGCCGTCGATCGCGTCTTCGATCTGAATCGGCGCAGGGTTGTCCCTGACACGGGCGATCCGCTCGGCAAAGGTGTCGGCAAGCTCTTCCGGCAGCACGTCCCGGAATCGCTTGCCGATCAGGTCGTCGGGTTGCATTCCGACCGACGACGCGAGCGCCTTGTTGACCCACAGATAGCGGCCGTCGGGGGCGATCTCGCTGGTGATGAGCGGGCTGTGCGCCAGGAACGCGTTGAAGCGCCGTTCGCTGTCGCTCAGCGCGTCGCGAGAGCGAATGCGTTCGGAAACGTCGCGCGCGACGCCATACACGTACTCGACACCGTCGAGCAGGAAGAAGATACCGTTGATCTCAACCGGGATCCTCCGCCCGTCTCTGTGCCGATGGACGGTCTCGAATACAACCGAAGCCCCCGCGGGTTGCGCGCGCCAGAACGACTCGAACCCGTCGGCCGGGTAGTTCGGGTCGATGTCGGCGATCGACATCGACAGCAGCTCATCGCGCGTGTAGCCGAGCATTTCGTGCGCGACCCGGTTCGCGTCCAGGAACCTGCCTTGTGGATCGAGGAGCTGTACCGCATCGGCGCTGTTTTCCATCAGGTTGCGGAGCATCGCTTCGCTTCTGCGCACCGATTCGAGCGCCTGCCTGCGGTCGGTCACGTCGCGCGCCGCGGCGTAGACGGTCGACCCGAGCGGCTTTGACCGCCACTCGATCCAGCGGTACGATCCGTCGGCGCACCGGTAGCGATTTTCGAACCCCTCCACGCTCTGCTGGTCTGCAAGGCGGGCGAATGCGCTGGTCGTCGCGTCACGATCGTCGGGGTGCACGAAGTCCATGAAGCGCTGACCAAGAAGGTCAGACACTGGATGTCCGAGCGTCCGCTCCCACTCGGGATTGAGCCGCAGAAGCCGCCCGTCGGTGCTCGCGATGCAGAGTAGATCAAGGCTCGCGTCGAAGTAGCGGTCAAGCTCGTCGCTCTTATCCCGCAGCTGCTCGCTCGCGTGCTCTTCGCGGATCAACGCGTCATCCAGGAGTTCCTTGCGCCGGACGAGTTCCAGGTGCGCCGCGTGGAGCCGGAACGCCATCCGGATCGACGCGAGGAGCACGGTGTTCCCGGTGTTCTTGACGATATAGCCGTACGACGTGATGCCTTCGGTCCGGTCGACGACGTCGGGCTCGATGTGCGACGACAGGAAGGCGAGCGGAACGTCGTGGTCGGCCAGAATGCGCTCGGCCGCGGTCGGCCCGTCGATTCCGGGTCCCAGGTCTATGTCCATCAGCACGAGTGCGATCGAATCGTCGCTCCGCACCACGGCTACCGCATCCTCGCCGGTGCGTGCGATAACGACCCGGTACCCGGCGCGTTCGAGCACCGACCGCTCGGCGAGCGCAATGAGGGCCTC
>RECL01000254.1 GCA_007694025.1 Spirochaetaceae bacterium | reverse complement strand
ATCTGGAACGCGTGGAACATCGCCGGCCAGACCTCGATCTCACAATCGACCCCGGCGGCGCGCGCCGAGTCGGTGAAAGCGACCGCTTCATCGAGAAGGATCTCATCGCCGGCGACATGGATCAGGATCGGAGGAAATCCGGACATGTCGGAGAAAAGCGGCGAGAGCAGCGGATCGTTTGCATCGTGGCCGTCCGCGTACATCCGGGTATAGCGTGCCAGAACCTCCCGGCTGAGGATAGGGTCGCGCTTCGCGTTGGTATCGATCGACGCGCACGACAATGTCAGGTCGAGCCACGGCGACAGACAGACGGCACAGCCGGGTAACGGGGCCGCGGCATCGCGGAGCGACAGGATCGTGGCGAGCGCGAGCCCCCCTCCGGCGGAGTCGCCCGCGATCACGATCCGGGCCGGATCGACGCCGGTGGACAGTAACCACCGGTACGCGGTGACGGCATCTTCAAGCGCGGCCGGGAACGGGTGTTCGGGAGCCAGGCGGTACTCGATCGCCAGGACGGTCGTCCGAGTCGTACTCGCGAACCGGCCGAGGAAAGCGCGATGCGTCGCGAGGGACCCGAGCGCGTACGCGCCGCCGTGCAGATAGAGCACCACGGGCGTCGTTACGTCATCGCGGCTCGTGCTCCCGGGACCGCTGACCCACTCCGCCCGAAGCGTGCGGATCCAAACCGGATCAAATCTGACGGAGCCGTCCACCGGGATGCGACCGACCCGCCGTTCCTGCCGCCGGCGCTGCTCGCCGATCGATCCTCTGGCCCAGCTGTAGCGGCTCAGTCGCAGCAGAGCCTTTGTCATTCCGGCAGTAATATCGCGCACTCGGTTCCTCACGACGACAGTTCATTGCGGGTCGGTGTTCCGCCACGGCCGGCGGTCATGCGCTCGCGCCTCTTCCCGTTTTTGACCGTTTCCGATAGGCTCATCGGGACCTTACCACACAGTTCCGCATCACGGCCATACAGGTCGGCGACGGAGCGAATCAACGAAGAGCAGAGTCGAACATGAACGGAATCATAATCTACAGGTCTACCTACGGCGCGACCGAGCAGTACGCGAGGTGGCTCGCGGACGAGACCGGCTTTCCGGCGGTCCGGCAGCGCGAGGTGACGCAGGAACAGTTGCGCTCGGCCGAGTGCGTGATCGTCGGCTGCCCGATCCACGCAGGCCGGCCGTCTTCGGCCGGCTGGATTCGGAGGCACTGGCCGCTCCTCGCGGACAAGCGCGTGATCCTGTTCACCACCTCCGGCGCGCCGCCGGCGCTCGTGCAGGGCTTCACCGCGAGTCTGCCCGAGCACATCCGGTCGCGGATCGAGTATTACCCGCTCGGCGGAAGGATGCTTTTTGGGCAGCTCAAGCCGGCTCACCGGCTTCTCATGCGGATCGGGCAGAAGGTCGAGAAGAACCCCGAGGCGAAGGCGACGATGCTGCTCGATATCGACAACGTGGACCGCGCAGGCATCGAGCCGATCCTGGCCGGCATTCGGGTCCACGAACAGTCTTTGGACGGGCGGATCGACACGAACAGTTGAGGAAAGGAAGGTCGATACCGCCAAGGCCGAGACCCGGTCCGGCCCGACATGACACTGAGGAAGGGCTGAGACCATGAAGCGAGCCGTTTTACCGATCCTGGGGATCGTCGTCTATCGGCCTGTGGTACCTTCGGAAAAAGACCAGAAGGACCAGCCCCACGAGCGCACCGGCGATATGGGGGATGTGCCCCACGGCCGGTAGCCATCCGAAAACGATGGCTGCCGTCGAGAGGAAGAACAGAGCAACAGGGAGCACGATGTTCGGCACGCCGAGAGGCAGTTCCCGCTTCCAGGGAAACGCGAAGTGGTAGTAGAAGAGGATCGCAGCTACCGCGGCGCTGAAGCCGATACCGGCGGTCTGCCTCACGAGCAGCGTCACTCCACCCGCAACGATCGCGCTGAACACGAGTAACGCATATCTCGCGGAACCTATGAGTCGTTCTACCCATGTCCCTATCCACACGACCAGCAGCATGTTTATGATGATGTGATTCCAGTCCACGTGCACGAAACCGTACGTGACGAGTGCGTACCACCGGCCGGGCCACTCCGCGGAATCGAAGGCGAGGAACCTCACGTTTTCCGGACCCGTGAGTTGTGCTACGAGGAACACCACCACCGACACCGCCAGGAACAGCGTCGACAAAGGGTTCTTTTTCACTTCGACTATCTCTACCATCTCGCGAACTCCTCCAGTGTCGCCGGATTCTGTTTGTACGATGCCCGGCCGGTCACCGCGCCGGGATCTCCACCTTGCGGACGTCCTTCTCCGCGACGCGCAACGTGATCTCCCGCAGCACGCGCTCACAGGCGCTGTCATCGGCGAACTTGCCGACGGTCTCCCAGCTCCCGGATCCCAGGCACTGAGCCTGCAACCGCGATCGTTTGGCACGAAAACCGATCGCGAGGATCAGTTTGTCCTTTTCCTGGTTCACAACCCAGATCGACATCTCGTCTCCTTCGATTTTGCGGCGTAACCCTGTCTGCCGTGAAGCTTCCGCTGCTGCGGAAGCACCGGCGGCGCCGGCCGCCGCGCCCGCTGCACTGCTCATGCGGTTACACTACAACGACACGGCACGCAAGGCAACCGTCCGGTCCTCTGCCCACAGGCCTGCCGCACACGCTGTGCCGTCCGGATTGCTCCGTCGTCATCATGCAAAATATACTTGACATTTTGCAATCTATATATTACATTAATCTCGAAACGGAGGGAACGCACCTATGGGGACAGTAAGGAATCGCGTGCGTCTGTGCCGGGCGGAGAAGCAGATGACGCAGGAGGACCTTGCCGACAGCGTAGGCGTCACGCGGCAGACGATCGGGTTGATCGAAAAAGAGCGTTACAACCCCACGATCGGGCTGTGTCTGGGTCTGTGCCGCAGCCTGGGGAAGACCCTGGACGAACTATTTTGGATGGAGGCGAACGATGACACAGAGGGATGAACGGATCGACTCGGATGTACGAAGGGTCGAAGCAAGAGCCTTCGCGCTGCTCAAGTGGGGCGTATTCGCAGTGCTGGTTGTCCGGTGGTTTGTGCTCGGCCAGACTCTGGCGGAGACATGGGACTTCTTCGCGGTCTGGGTTGTGGCGTCGCTTTTCGAGTACTTCATGTACGCGCTGCGCGGCGTGCCGATGTCGTATCCTGTACCTTTGAACCGACGCGAACAGCTTGTCTATCTGGCGACCGTCCCGGTCGTCACCGGGATACTGCCGGTCGTAATCCTGCACCTGCGTCAGTCGCTGACCGGGTGGGGACACGCGCTCGGAATCTTCGGAAGGACCTACATCGCCATGCTCGCGCTGTTCGCGTTGTACCGCGCGATAAACGCGCGATGGGAGCGGCGTTCGCTCGAGTGATCGCGTCCACGACGGGCCGCCTTGGCGACGGTACCGGCGTGCACCGGAACCATATACCCATAGACGATATATCACACGTTTAACAGGAGTAGAAAATGGACAAGAACAAAAGAAAGGGATTATTCGATTTTTTTGCGACGCTGGTTTCGGCCGCTATCGCCGCCAACGTAGGGACTCTTCTTGCCCGGACCTATGATCTAGAATGGTACTTCCTCGGGCTGCTGGTGATGGTTCTGTTTCTTCTTTGTTACGGAGCGGCCCGCGTGATCCGAGTCAAGTTGGCGCGATCGTAGTATCGGCGCGAGAACGACATGGCCTACTCTTCCGAACGCCCCAGCTGCCGTACCAGGAACTCACGACAGGCCTGGTTCACGGCTTGCAGGTATGCCGCTCCGTTCCGGCCGGATGCCTCGCCTTCGAGCAGACGTACCAGGAGCGGGCTGACCAGAACCAGATCGGTCAACGAAAAGTGGCCGGCGCCGGGAAGATGCAGGTTGATCGCTGCCGCCGGTGGCTCCGCCAACCAGGCGGCATTGCGGCCGTACTGCGGCCACTCACTGAGGTGATCCCAGGAGCTATCGGAGTAGATATTCAGTACCGGAGTAGAGTACGCCTGCTCGAGCCAGACGAACTCACCGTCGGCGACGCCGACGATGTCGTAGAGAAATGGGGCTTCGAGCGCGATCACTGCGCTTATATCGTCCCGTAGTCGGGGCATGGCCAGGGCCGCCGAGCCGCCCAACGAGTGTCCGATCACGGCGATCCGGCGTACATCCACCAGGCCGTAGACACCGTCGGCATCGCCGTCGGTTTCCCGAAGTATAGAGTCGAGCACGAGGTTGATGTCGCCGGTGCGGACCGCCATCCACTCCCTATAGTAGGCAAGACTCTGTTCCCGGTCGCTCCTGGCGTTTTCCCGCTGCAGCGCGCGGAAGTACTCCCTGTTGACGAAGGTGATACGACCGTCCGCGTCCCTGGTCCAAAGCGCGTGGTGCGGATGGCCGATCGCAAACACGACGAAACCGTGACTGGCCAACTCCAGATATAGCGATTCGTTGGCGGTCTCCAGGCCGAGCCCCCCGTGCGAAGACACCACCAGCGGAAAGGTTTCCGGGCCGCCCGTCGGCTGCGGATGCCAGACGGTCAGGTTAACCTTCCTCTTCTGCCCACCGCGGGCGAAAACCTCAATCCGGTTCTCATCGGTATAGGTAAAACGCACGGTGGCGACCGCGTACGGTCCGGTCGGGATCGGCAGCTCGTGTTGCGGGAAAAGCAGTGCCCGTGTCACGAAGAAAACGAGCGTCAAAATGAAGGCGATCGCCGCGATCCTGACTATCTTCGGTCGCGTTCTTAGCCGGTCATGTGTCTTGATAGTGACTCCTTAAGGTTTCCGGCATTTTGAGAGTCGGCGAAAGGAGCTCGCGGTGATCGTGCCGCGCTTGCGCCCAACGCTGCCTATCATGCATGCTTCGGTATACAGGCGCAACTACAGACGAGGATGCCGGCGGCACCTCGGGAGTCGCAGTATCGGAGCGGATTGGGAGGTATTGGTGTTCCTACCCATTATTGTTGATACGATCGTTTTGTCCTTGATAACGGCTGTCGCCGTGCTTCCGGCGAAGCGGAATCGTCGTCCGAACTTCGCCCTCCTGTTTCTGGTCGTGTACGCGGTTTCTCGTATCGTTACTCGCCTGCCTTCTCCTGATGCTCTGGGTCTTCACCCGGAAGGTCTGGCCTACAACTGGGTGGGCCATCTCTTCATCATTGCCTGGGTGCTGATCTTCGTGCGAATCGGGCCTCTTCGGGCGAAAGATATCGGCCTTACCCTCGCGCAGCGTCCCGGAACGGTATTCCCCGCTGTCCTGGTTACGCTCGGAGTCATTGCCTTCAAGAGCGGTCTTGCGGTTCTATTGAGCGGAGGCCCGCCTGACGATCTGATGACCGAGACGCTGCTCTTTCAGATCACGATGCCTGCATTGGCGCAGGAACTCGTATACTCGGGGATTCTGCTATCCCTCATGCTCGGTGCCCTGGGCGGCAAGAAAGTCGAACAGGAGTTTGACTGGACCGTTCCGGTCGTCCTCGCCGTAATCGTCACTGCACTCAGCCACGGGATCACTTTCGGACTTCGGTTTGATTCAGGATTGCAGTTCGATATTGCGGCCTTCTCGGTTCCTTTTTTGGGAAAGCTCGTATACGCCTGGTTGCGGCTCTCAACCGGCAGCCTGGTGTTTCCGGTTCTTGCCTATAGTTTGAGCAATCTCGCTGTCCTGTTGCTGCCGTACCTGCTGATCTGACGTCCGGTGCGTGCCAACAGCGGTTTTCTCCGTCGGACTCTCGCTGAGGAAGCCATGCGCAGCGTAGCGATCGTGATCGCGGTCGGTGCCGTCGCACTGTCCGCGCCGGCCGTACCGGTGTTCATTCTCGGTGCCGGTGGATTCGGTCTCGGTTTTCTCGTGTTTGCGTGGGCATTCCGGCCCATCACGGCCCCGCGGTTGGATCACTGATGGAGAGCGCAGGGGCACGGAGTGACAACAACGACGGTTTTTCGCCGCTGCTCCACGACCGGTCGCGCCTTACGATGACCACGCTGCTCGCCACGATCGCCGGCGCTGAGATGTCCTTCATCGAGCTTCCGAAACGGTCCGGGCTCACCGGAGGGAACTTCTCGGCGCACGTGGAGAAACTCGAGCGCGTGGGTTACGTGACGGTCACGAAGAGCTTTCGCGGCCAGCGCCCCTGCACTACGGTCGCGACCACGGAGTCAGGCAAGAAGGCGCTCGAAGAGCACATCGAGCAGATGGAGCGCATCGTGGAACAGTTTCGGGCCGCCGCCGGCGACAAAACGGTGCGTTGACAATCCGCCTATGCGGTCAGGATGTCGGGGGATTCTGGAGCCGTGTCGGCGGTCGTTATGCGGCCACAACTGGGTGGTCGATTTGGCGGGCGGCGAAAAGAAGGCTGGCGGTGATGTCCTGCGGCTCGAGGTAGGGGTAATCTGAGAGGATCCCATCCGGCGTTTCGCCGGCCGCGAGAAGCTCGAGCATGTCGATGACCCGGAAACGCATTCCCCGAATGCAGGGGCGACCACCACACTGTTCAGGGTCGATCGTGATCCGGGCCAATAGATCGGACTCGTGCATGCGGTCGCCACGTGCAGTCATGATAGTACAAACGTTACACCACCTCCGGGTTGGTAGTCCAGAGGCTTTGGCGTAACCAGCGATGCCCAGTCGGGCAGTACAGTCTGGGTTCCGGCGCACTCGGTCGGTCATGCGCGCCAAGGTGACGCCTATCGCTCGTCGTGCTGCCACGCGCCGTCGGTGCGGTCGGCTCGTGGGCCGCGCTCGGCGTGCATTCCGACGGTCCAGTCGTAGAGCAGCGGCGGCTGGTGCATGTTCTCGGCGACCGCGGCGGCATTGGTGCCGTCCGCGGCAGGCTCTATCCGGAACCGGAAGAAGTGCTCGCCGCGGTCTGTCCATCGCTGGTACTCCGAGCGATCGATCGTGTCGTTCTTTCCCTGCCACGCGAACACCGACGAGCGGAGAAGCGTGAACCGTACCGCGCCGTCGAGTCCGTCGATCCCGAACGCGTCGGGGCTGCAGACCAGGTAACGCGAGCCGCCGGCCCGGTTCACTACGGTCGTGTCGAGAAGCGGGTACTCTTTTCCGTCCTGCGCTCGTTTCATCACCGCGCCCGGAACCGTATCATCGCGGTCGGTGATACGGTCGGGAAACACGAACGCGAGCTTTGAGACGGTCAGCTTCTCCGCCCACGTCAGCGCGAGATCGATCTCGAGCGACGGACTCTCGCGGAAGAGACGGAACCAGATAGAGAGCGTGCTCGATCCCGCTTCCGCGTCGAGCCGGAGCGTCGCGCGAAGCGGGCCCGACTCCTCGAGCGTCGTTTGCACGACCCGGAAACGCTCGCGCGTCTCGTGCGCGTAGCCCGAGACGAAGTGCGACCACGTGTCGCTCGGGTCGTCGATCAGCGCGACCGAGAGCGCTATCGGGTTCCCGGCGCGCGCGCAATCGGTCAACTCCGCGAGGGACTCGCCGCTGCCCACCGAGACGCGCCAGAAGTCGTTCGAGATCGCGGATCCCTCGGTCGCGAGGTCGGTGTGCGACGGTACCGAGGGGGCCTCGTCGTGGCGCAGCCTCCACGTCGCGAGAGCGCCCGCAGGAATCCGTGCGTCCCAGAGAAGCCGCCTCTTCACACCGGTGCGCGACGGTTGCTGCACGACCTGGTACGCGACCGGCCGATCGTTTTCGTCGACGAGAAGCCCTTCGAACCTGCTCCAGTCGAGCCACGGCTCGTGCGTCACGCATCCCGAGAACTCGACGCTCGCGGGGTTGTACGCGATCACCCTCTGGAGAGGGTCGGGCCCGAGGCTCAGCAGACGGCGAAACACCGTTGTATCGGTCACTGACGTCAGCCCCGCCGCGGCCACGCCGATCTCGTCGCGACTCTCGATATACGCGTCGGGTTCGCTTGTGCCGTCGAAGACGTCGTGAAACTGATTGAA
>RECL01000071.1 GCA_007694025.1 Spirochaetaceae bacterium | reverse complement strand
GGGAGCCGTGCGTCTCACCCGGCGAAGTCGAGTATAGCCCGCGTCCCGCCATCGCTCTCGAAGCTGATCGTGCCGCGTAGCTGTTCGGCGAGCGCGTGTACGATCGACATACCCAGCCCCGACTCACGGTCGCGGTCTGCGGACGTGGCCAGACCAGGACCGTTGTCGGCGACGACTACGACAACCCGCCCGTCGCGTCGAGTGGCGGACACGCTCAGTCGGCTTTCCGAGTCGTCGCGAAACGCGTGCTTCATCGCGTTCGTGACGAGCTCGGTCACGATCATCCCGAGCGTCCCGACTCGTTTCGCGTCGAGCTCGTGACTATCAGCGACAATGCTGACCTGCACACGCTCACCGCCGGGGAAGAGCTGAACCAGTTCCTGAACCAGCCGTGTAACGTAGGCGTCGATCGCGACGCTTCCAGCGGCATCGGTGCAGGAAAGCTGCTCGAAGAGGAGCTCCATGCTACGAAACCGTCGCCTCATGGCGTCCAGAGCCTCACGCGCGGCCGGCTCGGTCACTCGATCGGCTTCGAGCGACAAGAGGCTGCCCATCGTACGCAGTGTGTTCCTGGCACGGTGCTGGACCTCGCGAAGGAGCGCGCTCCGTTCGTCGAGGAGTTCCCTCACCTCTGCTTCGGCCATGTTGCGTTCGATGAGGCTCCCAAGGTAGACGGCGGCCCTGGCCAGCCGCTTCTTCGCGTACTCGATAATGAAGGCTGGGCGTGCCTGGTACGCCTCGGCGTGCGCTCGCAGTGCTGGAATCGGCACGCTGTACTCCCGCGAGAGCTCTGCAAGCCGCGCGTCATCGGTTGGTGGCGAGCCGAAGCCGACGCTCATCGCTCCGACAACCTCTCCGTGCACCCTGATTGGAACGGAGTAGAGGGCGATCCCACCGGCGCACGGAGTTTCGGTCGGGTGCCCGCTTCGGATCGTCGGAAGCGCCGCATGTTTCCAGCACGAATCGCGACACAGCCATCGGCCGCTTCCGATCGCTTCCCGGTTGTCGTCGGTAGCGCACATCTTCCGCGAGGCTTCGTCGAGCAGCCGGCACCAGCCGGAGCTGTCGACCCCCAGGGCGTAGTCTCCGTTCTGCTCGTGAATCGTCGCCGACGTGTCGAGCAGATCCAGATAGTCGGCGACAACCTCTCTGAGCCGATCGGAACCCGCCCACTTGAGGATCAGCCCGTCACGATTCTGGAGATGCAGATCTCCGTACTCCAGAGAGCGATCGTGCTGTGGGACGGAATCGCTGCCGAGCATCCACTCGATGCTCTTCAGCCGCTCCTGGTCGACGACACGATCGGTGACGTCCTGTATCGTGCCGACGACCCGGTTGTGCTCAGCGTCGAACTCGGCGATGGAGTGGATCCACCGGACGGCGTTGTCTGAACGGCGCCGAATCTGGAACTCGACGTCGTACGGCACGCCATTCGCAACCAGATTGCGGAGCGCCGCGTCGAGCCGCTCCCGGTACTCCGGAAGCGGGATCGTCTGGACCTCCTTGACCGTCATCGTCGCATCACCGATCCCGTAGATGCGACGCGCCTGGACAGACGCGACAACGGTCCCGGATCCGATCTCGAATCGCCACGATCCGACCTCTGTGAGCGCCTGCGCGCGCTCCATGTCGCGCTCGCTGTCGCGCAGCGCCTGCTCGCGCGCGTACTCCTCGGTCACATCGCGAAAGACCAGGACGACGCCGACGATCGTTCCATTCGATCCCCGGATCGGTGCGGCCGAATCGGCGATCTGATACTCGACTCCTTCGCGCGATATCAACACGGTGTGGTTCGCGAGCCCGACGACCTTCCCTTCCCGCAGCGCTCGGTCGACCGGGATCTCGACACCGATCCGGGTCATCGCGTTGACGATCTCAAACACATCGGCAACGGGGCGTCCGCGCGCGGCCTCCTGCGACCACCCAGTCAGCCGTTCGGCAACGGGGTTCATCAGCACAACGGCACCGTCTACATCGGTCGCGATCACCGCGTCGCCGACGCTCCGCAGCGTGACGTTGAGCCACTCGCGCTCGGCGGCGAGCGCGTGCTCCGCCTCCTTGCGGTCGGTGATGTTCTGTAGAACGACCGTGAACCCGGCGTCTCGAGTCGGAAAGACGCTCAGCTCGAACCAGCTGTTGGTCGCCGCAAAGAAGAGCTCGCGACGAGTCGACTCTCTTGACTCCAGAACTCGTGCGTAGAGGTCGATCGCTTCGTCGGCTTCATGGTTCGGGTAGATGTCGCGGATCGTCCTTCCGACGACCCGCGCGGCCGGCAATCCGGTGTGCTCCTCGAACGCGGCATTGACCGTGAGGTACTCGCAGTCGAACGGCGCACCCGACTCATCGTAGAGCATCCGATGGACGCACAGTCCGTTCATCGAGTGCTTGAAGGTGTCGGCCGCGAGCGAGCGCGACTCGAAGAGCCTGAACGCCATGCGGATCGAGGTCAGGAGCACGGTCTCACCCGAGTTCTTGACGATGTAGCCGTACGAGGTGATGCCTTCGGTCTTTTCTACCGTCTCACGCTCGGTGTGCGACGACAGAAAAACGAGCGGTACGTCGCGCTCGCCCAGGATGATCTGCGCGGCGCGGGTTCCGTCGATACCGGAGCCCAGATCGATGTCCATCAGGATCAGATCGATCGGTGCGTTTGAATGGACGATCTCGATCGCGCGTTCACCCGAGTTCGCGACCACGACCGCGTAGCCGAATCGTTCGAGCGTCACCCGCTCGGCCATCGCGATGAGCGCTTCATCTTCGACCAGGAGCAGGGTCTTTGACTGGGGTTCGAGCACGTTTCCCTCTGCTGCGCCACAAGGAAGGCGAGTCCTCTCTGGGAAGCACCGCAGAAGAAAAGAACTCCAATATGGCTATCCCAAACAGCCTAACCCGAATGACCAGAAGTAGCAATTTTATCTTTTCAGTCAGGTTTGCTCGCCCCCGGGTCGGTCGACACCGAGGGACGGTCACCCGAGCGCTTCAGGCCTCCCTGAGTCGGGCCAGCAGTGCCGCGTTCGCGCGCATGCCAGACGCGACCAGGCCGCCGTCGGAACCCATCGCGATGAAGGTCATGCCGCGATCCATCATCGGATCGAGCATAGCGGGGTCCAGCACGAGCGTTCCGCTCGCCTTGCCGTGCTTCTGTGCGGCACCGGTGACCGCGTCTACGGCGTCCAGGAAGTGCGGATTCGTGTACTGTCCCTGAATCCCCATCGCCGTCGACAGGTCGAGCGGTCCGATGAAGAGCACGTCGACGCCGTCGACCGCCGCGATCCGGTCGGCGTTCTCCACCGCGGTCGGCGTCTCGATCTGAACGATCGTCAGGAGTTCGCGGTTCGCGCGATCGAAGTAATCGGCGAACCCGGCGCCAAACCCGGTCGCTCGCGTGAGCGACGCGACGCCGCGCACGCCGTCGGGCGGGTAGCGCATCGCGCGAACCGCGGCGTACGCCTCATCGGCGGTCTGCACGTAGGGAACCATCACGCCGCAGACGCCCAGGTCGAGTACGCGCTTGAAGCGAACCGGGTCGTTCCACGCGATCCGGACGATCGGCGCGGTTGCCGCGGCAGTGGCCGCCTGGACCTGCGCGACAAGACTCTCCTGATCGCCGGCACCGTGCTCCAGGTCGATCAGGACCCAGTCGAAGCCGGCGATCCCGGCCATCTCGACCGTGATACTCGATCCCAGGTTGCACCAGGTACCGAACAGGCGCTCACCGGCAGCGACTCGATCGTGCAGAAAGGTCATAGGCTCCTCCACTGCGAGTGTACGCCGCGCGGCGAGCTTGGTACACCAGCTTCACGGCGTGGGCGGGTCTCCAACGCCGCTCTGATCGGGGTAGAACTGCTTCGTCCACTTGCGGTACGCGCCGATCGGGCCGTCGCCCTTCATCAGCGCCGGGGTCGCAACGAACGTCTTGTGAGTCCAGATCGGAACATCCTGCATGACATCGGCGACGAATCCCTTGATGCCCATCGTTGCGACCAGGCCGGTCGTCCATGTTCGCGGCGCGAGCGCCAGGAGCGGATGGATCATCGACGGCCTGTGAACGCGTTGGACCGACAGCGCCAGGCGGAGTACGACCTGATCGTCGTCTATCGGTGCTGCCAGAACGAAGTGTCGCGTTCGAACGCCCAGGTCCACCGCAAGGACCTCCACCCTCGCGTACCCAAGCCCATACTGGTGGATTTCGAGCTCGACCACTGATCCCTGGGACCGTCCGAATGTGCGGCGGGGCCGAGTCATCCGGTACCGGACGTTGAGGTACGGACCGTCGGTCCGAAGGTCGCTGAGCATCTCGACGTTCTGGTACCCGTGAAGCAGCCGCAGATGCCCGATGTCGCAGCTGTTCTCCGCGATCTCCTGCACGTGTCCGCGCATGTGGATGGCGTGGTGGCGAACCGGCGTCCACCCTTCGGTGTCGATGTCCGGGATCTCCCACGCCGGCTGTTCGCCGGTCCCATCGAGGTACACAAAGAGCATGCCGTGCAGCTCGCGCATCGGCCACGTCGTCAAGACAGCATTCGGATGAGGCGTGGTGCCGTAGCCGTTCTTCACGCAGTTCCCGCGGACGTCGAAGCAGGCACCATGGAACGGACACCGTATAGTCTCGCCGTGGACTACACCTCCATGACCGATGTGCGCGCCCAGGTGCGGACAATGGGGGGCCACGGCGGCCGGGACGCCCGAGTCGGTTCGGAACAGGAGAATCTCCCGGCCGGCCAGGGTGCGGATCAGCGTCCCGCCCGGGGGCAGCTCCTCCGAGAATCCGACGGCGTACCAGCTGGTCGGACCAGGCAACAGGTGCGCACTATACATGGAACCCCCGATTCAGTCCGGCCAAACATAGCCACCATCGGCGAGTCGAGGCAACCGCAGGCGGCGCGGGTCGTAGCCGTGCATCGCCTCGTGAAACGGGCCAAGCCGGTGGGCAGCGGCATCGTCCGTTTCCGTGTTCACGGTGTCACAACGGTGACGCGATCGAGCACCAGGCTCTGGAAGTTCCGTACGTTGTAGGTGATGATTCGCTCACTCTGCGACTCCATCGCGGCCACGACGTGAAGCGCATCATAGATGGCCCCGCTCATAAACCCGTGCTGCGCAACCATCGCCACGGCCTCCAGGTACACCGCCGCGGACAGACCCCACACGGTCAGTTTCCCGGCGATGGACTCCGTGATCAGCCGCTGTGCGTCGGCAGGCGTGATGCGACGCGCGAGCGGGAGCGCGGTCAGTACCGCGTAGCATTCCGCCAGGCAGTGGGTCGAACACACGGCTTCGTTCGGTTCCGTCGAGTACTGGTACAACGCAAGAAGCGAGGCGTCGTGGTTCGGAAGTTGGTCTACCAGAGCCGGTACAATGGCGGAGGTATCAAAAAGCACCCTCACGAATCCGGGTGCTCCGCCACAATCTGGTGAGTTCTGGCTTCGCGCTCCGCCGCGATAAAGGATACTACATCGATCTCCGCACGCTCGGAACCGTGATGGACCAGGAAACCGAGCTTCCGGGTCAGCGAGGGTTCGCTGCCACGCGGCCGCACGCGTATCCCATCGCGGTCCGCAGAGATCTCGACCTCGGTGCCCGGAAGAAGATGGAACTGGTCGCGCAGCTTCTTCGGTACCACCACACGCCCACCCCTGTCGATGGTAGTTATCATGGGGATATGGTAGGCCCAGTGGATAGGAGCGTCAAGCACCGGGCGGGTAAGGTAAACGGACTTGCATCGGACGTCGATCCGACGACGGCTCAGGCCGAGACTAGCTCCGCGGTGAGCGTTATCGGGACCGACGCGAGCGCCTTGCTCACGGGGCAGCCCGTCTTGGCCGCCTCAGCGATCGACTTGAAGTCCCCGGGGCTGATTCCAGGAACGATGGCCTTCGTCGACAGCGCGATCCCGGTGATCGCAAACCCGCCGCCCTGCTTTTCAATCGTGACCTTCGCGGTAGTATCGACGCTTGTCGGCACGTGACCCGCGCCGCTGAGCTCCGCGGAGAGCGCCATCGAGTAGCACCCTGCGTGCGCCGCGGCGATCAGCTCTTCCGGGTTGGTTCCGGTGCCATCCTCAAACCGTGACGCGGCTGAGTACTTCCCCTGGACGTTTCCGGAGGCGCTCTTGAGCCACCCCTCACCGCCCTTCAGATCACCCTTCCACGTCGCCTCTGCTTTTCGTACTGGCATAGCTCCTCCTGACTGAGAAAGTAACCATTCGCGAGACGACCGGCCAAAGGCTTCTACGAGCGCGGTTTCCCGCTCGTTTGCGACCTGCGCAGAAGCCTCCCGTCCTGCTCCGCCGGGTGCCCCAGGAGACGGACCGTCGGACCGCGATGGAGATTCACCCACGCCGATAGCACCTCCATGTCCAGATCGAGGTCAGGTTCGAGCCGCATGAGCCGTGCCCACCTGCCCCGCTCAGCTCCCGGCGCGCTCCTGCGTATACCCGGGGATCTCCATCTGCGCCCACGGGGTATAGCCGTCCTGGATGAGGAGCCCTGAGTCGGGGTCGCTGTCGACCTTCGGCTGCGGGAAGCGGCGCCACCGGTCGCCGTCGAGTCCGGCGGTCTCACCACCTTGGCGAAGCCACGCATGAAGCGCGCCGCGGTGCTCGGCGAGCGCATCGGCGGCGAAGTGCACGCCTTTCAGGTTGCGCGTTTCGCGAGGGTCGCGCACGCGGTCGAAGAGGTACTCCTGGTTGTCGGGCGCGCTGTAGATGTACTTCGCGCGTTCGGAGACGCACATGTAGCTCGAGTACGCTGCTATCCGCTCTGCGTCGGACCACGCCGGATCGTCGGCGAAGCCGTGGCCCTGGAGCGAGCGGTTCATGCCCTCCCCGGAGAACGAGAGCTGGCCGTAGACGTAGCGGCGATCGGAGGCGCCGGTCACGATATCGTGAAGGTCGACGCCGTCGGGTTCGTGCGTGCCAAGCGATGCACCCGTAACCGACAGGAAGGTCGGGGCGAGGTCGACCAGGCTGACGGGTCGGTCGCAGGCGGTGCCGGTGTCGAATCTACCCGGCAGCCGCGCGATCATCGGTATGCGCGCCGATGCGTCGTGCATGCTGCGCTTGCCGTACGACCCGTAGTCGCCGAGGAGCTCGCCGTGATCCGACGCGAAGACGATGAGCGTGGTGTCGAGCTGACCGGTCTGTTCGAGCGCGTCGAGGATCCGGCCGACCTGATAGTCGACGAAGGAGACGCACGCGTAGTAGTACGCGATGATCGTGCGCGTCAGATTCGGATCGGTGCCCTTGTCGCGGTACTTGTACCGGTTCTGCGCTCGGTTCACGTAGGTGAGGAGCGCTTCGTGGTCTTCGGGGACGTTCGGCAGCGGCATCGTCGACGGACGGTAGAGCTTGTGCCAGGGATTGGGCGGCGTGAGCGGCGGGTGCGGATGGATGAAGCTCGAGTAGAGGTACCACGGATCGTTCCCCGAGGCGGCGCGGACGTAGTCGATGGTTCGATCACCGATCCACTGCGTCGGGTGGTCGGCGGCGGGCACCTGCGACGGCTGCGGGACGTAGTACATCTCACCGCGCACGCCGTACGCCTCGCAGATGTGATCGTACCCTCGCTCCTTGAGGTAGCGCACGTAGTCGGCCTTGGGCAGGGCATCGGCGCTCACGCCGCCCTCCTCCTGAATCTCACGCGAGTCGAATCCGCGCAGCGCGTACGCGTCGGGAGTGAAGTGGCACTTGCCGATTCCGTGCGTGCGGTAGCCCGACTTCTGCAGCGCCTCCATGAAGGAGCTGCGACCATCGGTGGGCATGCGCGTGTTCTCGTAGGTTCCCGTCCGCATCGGGTACTGCCCGAAGATCATCGACGAGCGCGCGGCGACGCAGACCGGGGAGGGCGTGAACGCGTTGGAGAACGCGACGCCCTCGCGGCAGAGCCGGTCAAGGTTGGGCGTCCGGATCACCGGATTGCCGAGCGCGCCGATCGTGTCGAAGCGCTGCATGTCGGTGAAGAGGTGAAGAATGTTGGGCCGATCCTTACTCATGGATCCTCCTGGGAAG
>RECL01000033.1 GCA_007694025.1 Spirochaetaceae bacterium | reverse complement strand
CCGCGGCTGATCCGGACGCTGTGGCAAGACGGCTACGTCCCGGTTGTATCTCCGACGTCGAGCACAGCCGAATGGACCGCGGTCAACATCAACGCCGATGACGTCGCGTTCGCGCTCGCCGGCGCGCTCTGTGCCGACGCGCTGCTGTTCCTTTCCGACGTTCCGGGAATACTGGTAGACGGGGAACCGCTGGGCACGATTACCGCCGAAGAAGCGGTGAGATTGATCGCCGCCGGGGTAATCACCGGGGGCATGATCCCGAAGGTTCGCAACGCGGTGACCGCGATCGACAGCGGCGTGCAGAGCGTCGTGATCGGCAACTACCGCAATGCCGGCGACCTGTCGCGACTACTCGACGGGTCGACCGGTACGACGATACGAGGACGTGCTGACGCACGTCCATCTGGAGGAGCACGATGAGCGCAATCGTTGGGAACCTGCCGTTCGCCCGCAACTACTCGTCGGAGATGCTGAAGCTCGAACGAGGTCGCGGCGTGACGCTGCGCGACGCAGACGGCAAGAAGTATCTGGACCTGGGCGCCGGGATCGCTGTGAACGCGCTCGGGTACGGACGGCGCGACCTGGCCCGGATCGCCGCGCGACAGATGCGAAAGCTCATCCACGTGTCCAACCTTTACGCGACATCGGCCGGGATCGAACTCGGCACGCTCCTGATCGAGCTCACGCGCGGGCGCGTCGGTGACTTCGCGGCCGTCCAGTTCGGCAACAGCGGCGCCGAAGCAAACGAGGCCGCGCTCAAGTACGCGCGGCTCTACGCGCACCGGACACGAGGCCCCGGGCACCATAAGATCCTGTCGATGTCCAACGGCTTTCACGGGCGCACGATGGGCGCGCTGTCGGCAACGCCGAACCGCAAGTACACCGAACCGTTCGAGCCGCTGATACCGGGGACCGAAGTCTGCGACTTCAACGACCCCGACCAGTTGCGCGCACGGCTCAGCGACGAATACGCGGCGGTAATCGTCGAAGTGATCCAGGGCGAGGGCGGCCTGCGCCCGATGTCGAGCGAGTTTGCAGCCGCGCTCAACGAGTCCTGCCGCAAGCACGACGTGATGCTGATCGCCGACGAGGTCCAGACCGGGATCGGACGTACCGGGAAGCTGTTCGGATGCGAGCTCGTCGGCCTCAAGCCCGACATCATCAGCTTCTCCAAGCCGCTCGGTGGAGGGCTCCCGCTGTCGGCAACGATGATCCCGGCGAAGATCAACGATCTGCTCCACCCGGGCGACCACGGCACGACGTTCGGCGGGGGGCCTGTTACAACCGCCGTGTCGACTCGTGTCGTCAGGACGATTGCCGACCCGGACTTTCTGGCACGGGTCACCGCGCGCGGGAGCGAGCTCGCGCAGCGCATCGACGACATCGTTGCGCGCAGGCCCGAGGCGGTTGAGCGACGCGGAGCAGGAATGCTTCAGGGAATCGCGGTCGCCGCCGAAGACCCGGCGGCGCGCATTGCCGAGATCCTCGACGCGTGCAGGGAGGCCGGCGTGCTGTTACTTCGCTCCGCGAGTGACGTGATACGCATCGCGCCGCCGCTCATCATCGGCAGCCGGGATCTGAACCGGGGCCTCGACATACTTGAAAGTGCGTTCCGCGCGTAGCGGAGCATGGAGGAACGAATATGGATCACGATGTGAAGAAGATTGTTCTTGCGTACTCGGGAGGGCTCGACACGTCGATCATCATCCCGTGGCTCAAGGAGCATTACGGCGGCGCCGAGGTTGTCGGCGTCTGCACGAACGTCGGACAGGACGAGGACTTCAAGGACATGGAGCAACGCGCGCTCGCATCGGGCGCGAGCAAGCTCTACATACGTGATGTCCGCGAAGAGTTCGTCACCGACTTCCTGTTTCCGATGCTGCGCGCGGGAGCGATCTACGAGGGCAAGTATCTGCTCGGGACGTCGATCGCCCGGCCGCTGCAGGCGAAGCACCAGGTGGAGGTCGCACTCGCTGAGGGAGCCGACGCTGTGGCGCACGGCTGCACGGGCAAGGGCAACGACCAGGTCAGATTCGAGCTGACGTACAAGGCGCTTGCGCCGCAGCTGAAGGTGATCGCGCCGTGGCGCCTGTGGGACATCAGGAGTCGCGAACAGGCGATCGAGTACGCCAAGTCGAACAACATTCCGCTGCGCGATATTTCAAAGAAGAACATCTACTCGCGCGACTGGAACATCTGGCACATGAGTCACGAGGGGGGCGAGCTCGAAAACACGTGGGCAACGCCCAACCCGGAGATGTACCGCCTGACAAAGTCGCCTCAGGAGGCGCCCGACCGTGAGGTCGAGGTCGTCATCGACTTCGAGAAGGGGATCCCGGTCGCCGTCGACGGGACCAGGATGAAGCCGCTCGAGCTGCTGTCGGCGCTCAACCGGCTGGGTGCCGAAAACGGTGTCGGAAGGACCGATCTGGTCGAAACGCGGCTGGTTGGAATGAAGAGCCGCGGCGTCTACGAGACCCCAGGCGGGACGATCCTGTTCAAGGCGCTGCGCGAGCTCGAGATGATCACGCTCGACTTCGACACGCTGAGCATGAAGAACCAGCTTGCGCTGCGCTACGCGGACATGGTGTACGCGGGCAAGTGGTTCACGCACTTCCGCAGGTCGATGGACGCGTACATGGAGCACGCATCGCGCTACGTGACCGGATCGGTCCGCATGACGCTCTACAAGGGCAACGCGATCGTCACCGGGCGCCAGAGTAAGTACTCACTCTACCTGGAGGACTTGGCAAGCTTCGGCGAAAGCACGTACGATCATGCCGACGCGACCGGGTTCAT
This sequence comes from Spirochaetaceae bacterium, assembly GCA_007694025.1. Classification (GTDB taxonomy): domain Bacteria; phylum Spirochaetota; class Spirochaetia; order DSM-27196; family SLST01; genus SLST01. The sequence continues at coordinate 5,308 of RECL01000033.1, read as the reverse complement.
CAACCTCTACGGACTTGCGACCGGCGTCGCCGCGATCGTCCAGAACAAGGCGCCCGCCGAAGGTGGCCCGGCCGAAGAGATGCGCGCGATGGCGGGCTTCCACGAGAAGTAGGCCATAGGCCGCGCCAGTTATGGCCGCGCCAATGATGGCGCGGCAAGGAGTGCATATGAGCGTAGCGTTTCGGAATCTGAACCACAGTAACGCGTGGGAGTCGCTGCGCTCGACAGAACCGCCGCGGCTGGCCGACGTGCTCGACCGGAAGCGGATCGACGACTACCGGGCGGCGTACCGGCTACCCGACGGCGCGACGCTCGACTACCGCTACGCGGCCAAGCAGGTCGCCGATTCGACCATCGATTCGCTTCAGGCGCTCGCCGACGACCAGCAGATCATCGACAAGTACCGGATGATCCTTGACGGCGAGCCGATGAACACCGGCGAAGACCGGATGGTGCTCCACCACCTGTGCCGAAGCGAACGGTCTGGCGCGGTTATCCGCAACGGTCGCGACTACGGCGCGTGGTACGCCGGTCAACGCAAGCGCTTCGCAAGCTTCGCCGAGGGCATCCTGTCGGGCGCGCTCGTATCGACGAGCGGCCGTCCGTTTGAGAGCGTCGTTCAGATCGGAATCGGCGGGTCGGACCTCGGCCCGCGCGCGCTCTACGTCGCGCTCGCCGGGCACGAGTACCGGTTCGGCGGCACGCTCCGGCGCGGGCCGATGCTGACGACCCGGTTCGTGTCGAACGTCGACCCCGATGACGCGAGCGCGGAACTGCACGGGCTCGATCCGCAGTCGACGCTGTTCATCCTGGTTTCCAAGAGCGGTACGACGCAGGAGACGCTGACGAACGAGGCGTTCGCGCTGCGCTGGTTGCGCGACGGCGGCATCGCACGACCGCGCAAGCATGTGGTCTGCGTGACATCGGAGACAAGCCCGCTCGCGAAGTCCACCGACTACCTTGATTCGTTCTTCATCGACGACTTCATCGGCGGGCGCTATTCGTCGTCGAGCGCGGTCGGTGGCGTCGTGCTGAGCCTTGCCTACGGTCCCGACGTCTTCGCGGAGCTCCTTGCCGGAGCGGCCGCGGCCGATGCTGCGGCGCTCGACGGATCGGCGCGCGCGAACCCGGCGCTGATCGACGCGCTGCTCGGCGTGTACGAACGCAACGTGCTCGGCTATCCGGCGACGGCGGTGCTTCCGTACAGCCAGGCGCTTCTCAGGTTCCCCGCGCACCTTCAGCAGCTCGACATGGAGAGTAACGGCAAGCGGGTGAACCGGTCGGGTGAGCCGGTCGACTACGCGACCGGCCCGGTGATCTTTGGTGAGCCCGGCACGAACGGACAGCACAGCTTCTACCAGCTCCTCCATCAGGGCACCGACGTCGTACCGCTGCAGTTCATCGGCTTTGCCGAACCGCAGCGCGGCGACGACGTCGAGTTCGAAGGATCGTCAAGCCAGCGCAAGCTTAACGCGAACCTGACCGCGCAGATCGTAGCGTTCGCGGTCGGCAAGGATGACCCCAATCCGAACAAGCGCTTCCCGGGCGGCCGTCCGAGCAGCCTGCTGTGGGCAAGGCGGCTGACGCCGACGGTACTCGGCGCGCTTCTGGCGCACTTTGAGAACAAGGTGATGTTCCAGGGGCTCCTGTGGAACGTGAACTCGTTCGATCAGGAGGGCGTTCAGCTTGGGAAGCTGCTGACCAACCAGATCCTGAGCGGCGCCGATCTTCCGGAGGCACTCGCAGGATTCGTCGACGCGCTCGGCTGATAGCCGGCGATCGCCGGCGAATCGTCACTCCCCGGCGCCGAGCATGATCGACGCGGCGTTCGCGGCGGGAGTCCCCGGCACGCGTTCACGCGCCCGCAGCAGGAACGACCGCGCGAGCGCCTCGGCTCCGAGTCCGTCGTACGCGACACCTATCAGAAGCTCCGCGGACTGGCGGTCCTCGGGCGCGACCGTCGTCGATTCGGCGAGCGGACGCAGCCGGTCGATCGCATCGTGGAACGAGAAGCTCTCCACCAGAAGCTGACCGAGCGCCAACAGGTGCTGTTCGTAGACGGATGATCCGGGAAGCGGGTCGGCGCTCCTGAGAAGGTCGAGCGCCTGCCCTCCTCGACCGACGAGCGACGCGGCGTATCCGTAGTAGAACGAGGCCATCGCGTAGTCGTAGTCGGAAATCGCGTAGTCGTACGCCTCCTCAAAGACGTAGTACGCGTCCAGATACGCACCGTCTGCCAGGAGATCGAGCCCTTCGTCGATGAGCTCCGCGACGCTCTCGCCACCCGCCCAGACGGGACCGGTCTGCGTGACCGCTTCGCTCGCTCTCGCACCACCGGCGGTAGTCGGCGCATCACGCGTCTGCGTGCCCGCGACCCGGTTGATCCGGTTCAGTACGACGCTGCCGAGTCCCGCTGCCTGCGTCCGCCCGGCACCCTGGATCAGCTCTCCAACGCGGTAGGTCCCGGCGCGTGAGAGCTTCACGGTGGTTCCGGTCGACGACAGCTCTGCGTACGACCCCGCGGCGAGCCGGATCTGATCGTCGGGATCGACCTCATCGCCGATGAAAAGCGTTGCCCAGCCACCGGAAACACCGCGCTCGACGATACCGTCGACGTACGCGACGACGATCTGCGCGAACGCTGGAGATGCCAACAGCAGCGCCACGGCCGTCACAAGAATGCGCTTCATATCTGCCTCCCGACTCCCGAACCGACCCGATCTTCTACCCAAGAATATAGCACGACCCGTCGGGTACGCCCCGATCGGGCCCCTTTCACTTCCCTTTCAGCACGCCCCCGAGCACGGCGCCAACCAGAAGCCCTCCGCCGCCGGAAAGCAGAATGTTACGCCGGATTTCGTCAAGCCCGCGAGCGTCGTCGACGACGCGTCCGACGCTGTTCGCGATGCTGCCAAATATGCCTCCGCCGGTGGTGGGCATCTGCGTTCCGCTGATCAGGTCGCCGATCGGGATCAGACCGCCGCCGAGCGTGCGGCGCGCAAAGATCAGGTATCCCAGGACCAGCCCGACCGCGGCAAATACCACTCCGAGTACGATGATGTTTCTCATGATTCGCTCCATTCCATGAATCGACGCGCTGCGCGTCTTCGTGAAGCTTACCACACCGTAGGCTCGTGGTATATTCGAGCGATGAAGATTGCAGGAACGCTCCTGCTGCACGGCTACGGTGTCCGGGGGTCGATCTGGCGGCCGATGCAGGAGGCGCTTGGAGACCAGTTTGGACGAATAGTCGCACCCGACATGGATGCGGCGTCGGTCGACGAGCTCGTCACGCTCGCGCTCGGTCGCGTGCGGCGACTCGCGTTGGAGGAGGACGGGCCGGTGTTCGTGATCGGGCACAGCCTGGGCGCGGTCCTGGCTGCGATCGCGGCGCAGGAAATCGGCGCTCCCACGGTAGCCGGCGCTGTTCTGATCGCTCCGCCGTTTGGCGAGCGCTCATCGGTGCCCGGCCCCGTGCTGAAGTTCCTCCTGTTGCGCCGGCTCATCCCTCCGGCGCTGCTTCGCCCGCGGTTCTTCAGCCGCCAGACCCCGAAGTCGGTACAGCGCGCGGTCTTCGCGTCGGCGGTCCCTGAGGCCCCAGCGCTCCGCGAGCTCAGCTTTCAGCGGTCGTGGTTCCACACGGCGCGCTTCGATGAACCGCTTTCGGTCCCGACGCTTGTCGTCGCAAGCGAAGCCGACCGCATCGTCCCCGTCGCGCAGAGCAGCGCATTCGCGGCTGCGATCGCAGCGACGCTTCGCGTCTTCCCGGGCGCAGACGGCATCGGACACGACGACTTCTTCGCGGCCGAGGAGGTCGTCGACCGTGTTGCAGCGCTCATCGCCGGCTTCGCCGCGGGCGCATAGCGGATGCAAAACCGGTACGGCGCGGCGCTCGCACGCGCACACGGCGACTCCGGCTTCATCGATCTGATCAACACGAACTACCACGACGCAGAGCTTCGGTACCCGGCCGACGAACTCGCGCGGCTGTGCGCCGACTTCTACACCCAACCGGCTCGCGCGGCGTACAGCCCGGACCCGGCGGGTGCTGCCGCGACGCGAGCCGCGATTGCCCGATGGTACGCGCCGCGCCTGGCGATCGACTCCGACGCGGTCGTGGTGACCGCATCGGCATCGGAGAGCTACGGGCACATCTTCGCCGCGCTCTGCCCGCGCGGATCGAAGGTGCTCCTCCCCCGCCCGGGCTACCCGCTCTTTGAGGACGTCGCGCGGCGCCACGCGATCCGCGTCGGGTACTACCCGCTTTCCGGTCCGTCGTGGGAACCCGACGTCGACGCGATCGAAGCCGCGATCGACGCACGCACGCGCGCGCTGGTTCTCATCAGTCCGAACAACCCGACCGGACGCTGCATCCCGACCGCGACCGCCGCACGAATCACCGCCGCGTGCGTCGAGCACGATCTGCTGTTGGTAGTCGATGAGGTGTTCAGCGCGTACCGCTACGGGCCGGGCGAATCGTCGCACTCCGGGGGCCAGATCGCCGCGGCGACCCCCGAAGCGCGTGTGTGCACGATCAACGGGGCGAGCAAGCTCTTCGCGGCGCCCGAACTGAAAGTGAGCTGGATCGTCGTGACCGGCCCCGATCCGGCGCGGCTGGCAGCGATCGAAGCGCTACAGATCCAGAACGACCTCTTCCTGAGCGCCGCCCCGGTCAACCAGTACGTGGTCGAACAACTGCTCGATACCGGCGCCGACCATACCGCACGGATCGTCGCCGAGGTGTCGCAGCGGCGCAGCGCGATGATCGACGCGCTGTCGCACCTTCGGAGCGCGCTGCCGGATACCGTGACGTGGTGCGATCCCGACGGAGGGATCCATCTGCCGCTTCGCCTCACCGTCGACGGCGCAGACGACGAACAGCTCGCGATCGAGCTCCTCGAGCGCGACCGGCTAAATGTCCACCCGGGCTATCTCTACGGGATCGACGACCAGACGGTGCTGATCGCGTCGTTCCTCCCCGACCCCGCGACGATCCGCGAAGGGGTCAGCCGCCTTGGCGAGCGATTGCGCGCACGAGCGCGGTCGTGAAGCGCCACGTCCGCGACAACGACGGGATATGGAGCGCCTCGGCCGGCGAGTGAGCGTCGCGGATCGTCGGGCCAAAGCTGATCATCTCCATCCCCGGATACTTCGATCCGATCACGCCGCACTCGAGGCCCGCGTGGATCACCTCCACGACCGGCTCGGCGTCGAACTCGGCGCGATAGACATCGCGGCACCGGGAGAGGATTGCGCTATCGATCGCCGGCTCCCACGCCGGGTAGCTCGACTGCACGTCGACCGACGC
>RECL01000198.1 GCA_007694025.1 Spirochaetaceae bacterium | reverse complement strand
CGACGCGTCAGTGGGTGCATCTGACGCTGTACCGGCTGCCGGCACCGCCGAAGGCGCCATCGCCCGAGGCGGCACCGCCGAAGGCGTGCGCGGCCAGGCGCGCGAAGGGTTACGCGTCGTGGTCGGCGCTCCGCGCCTTCGCCGGGCGATTACGTCGCAGGCCGGGCTGTTCGTGCTCTCACCAGTTCTGCTGCTGTCACTGCCGTTTATCGTGATCGACGAGCTCGGCCTGCCGCAGGCAACGCTCGGATACGTGTTCGCTTCGGCGCTTGCCGGTGGGATCCTGGCGTTCGCGGTCCTTGGGCGGCGCGGCGAGTCGGACCGAGTCGGCGCGCGGTACCCGCGGATTGGCTACGCGATGACATCGCTCGCGCTCGCGGCCCTTGCGGTGTCCAGTTCGCTGCCTCTGGTCGTCGCCGCTGCGGTGGTGGTCGGCGCCGCAGCGGCCGCGGTCTATCTGCACGCGATCACGATGATCCAGAGCGAGTTCGATTGCGCTATCCACGGACGGCTCTTCGCGATTCTGGAGGCGGTGACCTCGCTCGTCGGGCCGATCAGCTACGTGGTCACCGGAATCCTGCTCGATCTGCTCGGCCCCGATCGGCGTCCGGTTCTCTTCGCGGTCGCCGCGGCCGCAGCCGCGACCTGGGCGATCGCGATGAGGCTTGCCGACCGGTCGGCATGATCTGCCGCATCAAGTGGCTCGTTCGCGCTCCGGCGGCATCTTTGGTATACTGAACAGGTAGCCTTTTGATTGGAGGGAGTATGCAGAAACGACCGTATGGAACAACCGGAATCGATCTCTCAGTTGTCGGGTTCGGGGGGATCCTCGTCATGAACGAGAGCGCCACCGAATCGTCGCGACTGGTCGCTAAGGCGATCGATGCCGATATCAACTACTTCGACGTGGCCCCGTCGTACGGGAATGCGCAGGAGATGCTCGGTCCCGCGCTACAGCCGTATCGTAACGACGTGTTTCTGGCGTGCAAGACCGGTAAGCGCACCGCAGCAGAGGCCGAGCAGGAGCTCCACGAGTCGCTCAGACTTCTGAAGACCGATCACATCGATCTCTACCAGCATCACGCCGTGACCACGATGGAGGACGTAGAGACCATTCTGGGGCCCGGCGGCGCGATGGAAACCTTCCTGAAGGCGAAGCGCGACGGCACGATCCGGTTCTTAGGCTTCTCCGCGCACAGCGAGGAGGCCGCGCTCGCGCTCTTTGACGCGCACGACTTCGATTCGATCCTCTTCCCGGTGAACTGGGTGACGTGGAACACCGGAAAGTTCGGCCCGAACGTGCTTGAGCGCGCGCAGCAGAAGGGCGCCGCGATCCTCGCGCTGAAGGCGATGGCGAAGCGGAAGTGGTACGACGAAAAGGAGCGGGAAGCGTGGCCGAAGTGCTGGTACCGTCCGGTCGAGACCTTCGCGGAGGCGGAACTCGGGTTGCGCTTCACGCTGTCGAAGCCCGTCACCGCGGCCGTGTGTCCGGGCCACGAGCAGTTTCTGGACTGGATGCTCCAGGCCGAGCCTGAGTTCACGCCGCTTTCCGAGCGTGAGGAGGAGGAGCTTGCGGCGAGAGCGCGTGGGCTCGATCCGATCTTCGCGCATTAGCGCCCCGATCCCCGCCGGGGCGGAGGATCCGCGCTTCCTGACCGAACAGATAGTCACGTACCTGGGCAACAAGCGCGGGCTTCTGTCGTTCATCAAGCCCGTGTTCGACGCGGTTCTGGCTGAGTCGGGTCGCGAACGGTTGCGCGGTGCCGATCTGTTCGCCGGTTCGGGCGCGGTGGCGCGGCTCATGAAGGGCTATTGCGGCGAGCTCACCGTTAACGACCTTGAGCCCTACACCGCGGTGCTCAGCCGCTGCTACCTCGCGAATCGATCGGATCTGGATACCTGCAGGCTCGCTGACACCTACCGCACGCTGACGAGCCGGCTCGATTCGGACGGCTTGGAGCCCGGTATCATCGCCGATCTCTACGCGCCGGCCGACGACGACGCGATCAGACCCGGGGAGCGGGTCTTCTACACGCAGCGCAATGCGCGCTATCTGGACACCGCGCGCCGTCTCATCGCCGAGCTTCCTGCGGTCGATCAGCCCTTCTTTCTCGCGCCGCTTCTCTACGAGGCGTCGGTCCACGCGAACACGTCGGGGGTCTTCAAGGGGTTCTACAAGGATGCGGCGACCGGGATCGGGCGGTTTGGCGGTACCGCCGCGAACGCGCTCGGCCGGATCACGGCCGACATCGGGTTGCCGTTTCCAGTCTGGAGTCGGTACGACTCCGAAGTGCGGGTAGTAGTCGGCGACGCGATCGAAGCGGCGCGGTCGCTGTCGGCGCTCGATCTGGTCTACCTCGACCCGCCGTACAACCAGCATCCCTACGGGTCGAACTACTTCATGCTCAATCTGCTCTGCGACTACCGGCGACCGGCTGCTCTCAGCGCGGTCTCCGGGATCCCCACCGACTGGAACCGGTCGGTCTACAATCGCCGTGCGTCGGCTCTCGACGCGCTTGAGTCGCTTGTCCGTGCGCTCGATGCGTCGCACATCGTGATCTCGTTCAACTCGGAGGGCTTCGTTTCGATGGAGCGGATGACTTCGATGCTCGCGTTGGCCGGCCGGGTCGATGTGTTGAGGACGCCGTACAACACCTTTCGCGGCAGTCGCAACCTCCGCAGCCGCGACCTCCACGTTACCGAATACCTCTTCGTGCTCAGGAAGTGACCTGCCGCTCGACCAGGAACAGACCGCGGTTCGCGCCGAGCTCGATGTCCACCCTCGTTCGGCCGTCTGAGCCGACCGTGCAATCGATGTCGCGGATCTGCGCGGTATGCGGGTCCCACAGCGACAGATCGAGGCGGTCGCGCAGGCTCAACGTAATCCGCCGGTCTGAGTCTTGCAGGTTGGCGATCAGAAAGAGGTGTTTGGAGTCGTATACCTTGTGGATGAGACCGACGCCGACCGACGGAGTGATGCGCGCATCGGGGTTCGGTAGCGCTTGCTCAATCGCCGTCACGAGCCGCTCGGCGGCGGCCGGGCCGCCCTGGGCACCGGGCCACTCGATATGTCGGGCGTTCGGATGGTCGTCGACAAGGCGCTTCAACCGCAACGGAGCGGTGGCCGAATCGAAGCGCGCGCAATCTGTCGGCATCTGCCCGACCGCGATCACACGGCCGCCCGACTCCAGAAGCGCATCGATCGCGTCGACGGTCGACGGTCGCACCGCGCGCATCGCCGGCAGGATCAGAAGCGAGAATCGGCCGGCGTGCGGTTCACCGTCGACCACGACCGCGCCGTCTGATATTCGACCGCGCTCGTCGATCGTGTCCGGGTGGACGAACCGGAAGTCGATGCCGATCGTTCTGGACAGGAGCATCCCTACTTCTACGTAGTTGCTCTCCGGAACTGCGACTCCGCCCCGGTAGGGACCGAGTTCGCCGTCGAAGTGGTGCGCCGCGTAGAGTCCGTCGATCGGATAAAGCACCGCGACGTCTGCGACGTGACGTCCGTCGTTCTGCAGTAGCAGATTCAGTCGTGACAGGAATGCGTTGAACGCAGGCAGCCCATCGGCGTAGATCGGACTGCGCGGGGACAACTCGGGTCTGAACACGACGTTCCGGTCGTCGTACCAGACCGCGTGCGGGATCAGCATCGTGATACCCGCGGTGTACTGATCGAGCGCGACCCGGTAGATCTCGCTCCAGTCGATGTCTCCCATCGCGCCGTACGTTTCCGACATCACGACCGTCCGGTCGTACGCGTACGCTGCCGAACTGATGACTTTGTAGAATCTCTCAGCGGGTCGGTTCCCGCCGATCTTGTCGATCCCGGGAATCGCCTGATACCGGAAGCACGCGATCAGGTCACCGGCGACCGACGACGGGTTCTCTATCTCCTCCTGGTCCTGATGACCCATCGCGTCGATCGAGTGGTCGTCGGCCCATCGCTGGATCGTGCCGGCGAACCCGCCGGCGTAGAGTTCGGTCCGCGTCGACAGCAGGCACGCGCGCGCCGCGGCCGTGTCCGGGCCGATATCGTACCAGAGCGCCGGGTAGAGCGGGGCGGGGTCGAAGCCGTGAAGCATCCTGAAGCGCTGCGAAAAGCCCGTGGTCCACGTCCGCCCCTGAGCCCGGTAGAGCGTCGGTTCGTCGTGGAAGGTCGAATCGATCGTCGTGCCGAAGTGGCTCGCGAACCGCGCGTAGTACCGCTCGTGCGTCAGCGCGATGAACGCGCGACCGGCTTCGGGGTCAAGGTAGTCGCAGAGTGGCTCGCCGTCGGTCACGCAGCAGAAGACCATCAGCTGCCAGATCCCCGCGGGCGCATCCCACGCGACGGTCACCGAATCGCGATCGCACGTCAGGTGGAGCGTATCGTCGGGCGCGACTATCCGATCGGAGTCTGCAAGCAGGATCAGATCCCGGGACACCGCGTTCATCGCGACGATCGACTGGACGGCTGACCGGTCATGGACGGCTTCCGGTAGAACCATCACGATGCAGGTGGGCCCCGACACCATCCGTTCGTACTTGTCGAGTCGTTTGAGAAGCAGCTTCGGGTGCCGCTCGGCGAACACCCCGCGCATCGTCGAGTTTGGCGCGCCGACCGAACCGCTCGGGAACCCGAACTCGTCGTAGAGTGACAGCCGCATGCCAAGTTCGCTCGCGTACTCGACTGCCGTTTCGTACCGCGAAAAGTAGTCGTCGCTCAGATACGACGGCGACAGCCCGTATCCGAACGGCAGGATGCCGACGCCCCCGTAGCCGGCGTCACGGCACATCCGCAGCTGCTCACGGATGCCGTCGTGCGTGATGGCCGTATCGTTCCAGAACCAGAGCGGCCGGGGTCTGGACTCCATCGGCGGGTGCGCGAAGCTGCTTCGCATTGTTGGCCAGTCGTACCTCGGTTGTGTCTGCCGGTGCATGCGCCGAGCATAGCTGAGGCGCAGCAACGTTGACAATCGTCGGCGAAATCGTCATCCATAGCGGTAGAAATGGAACGGACTCGAAGGCAGCGTCGGCCTGTCCATACACCATCGGCCCGGGTCATCGTCACGTACGGCCGCAGTCTCATGTCGGTCGTGATCGCTCACTCGCTGGGGAAGCGCGGGATCGAGGTGATCGGCTGTGACGATGTCGAGATGACGGTTCTGTCGTTCTCACGATACGTCAAACGCAGCTTCGTGCACGCGCCGTTCGACGCGGATCCAGAAGCGTTTGTGGACGATCTGGTCGCGAAGGTGCGCAAGTTCAGACCCGATACCGATATCCCGTACGTACTTCTACCGGTCTTCCGCGAGACCGAGGTCATCGCGAAGTACCGGCACCGCTTCGAACCCTACATCACCGTCGCAGCCCCGTCGTACGATGCGATGCGGCGTGTCCATCCGAAGGACGAACTGTTCAGCACCGCGGTCGAACTCGGGATCGAGATTCCCAGAACGTGGAACCCCAGGACAGTGGAGGAACTCGACGCCGCGATCCCGGAGATGACATTCCCGGTGCTGATCAAGCCGCCCGACGATACCGGTGGGCGGGGCATCGTCAGTTGCGCGAGTCCGGCGGAACTGCGCGCCCGGCTGCGCCGTTACCACGCCGAACGATCGACCGATGCGCTGATCCAGGAGTTTGCGCCCGGTGACGACTACTGTCTGACCGTGCTCTTCGAGCACGGGACGCTGAAAGCGAGTATGGCGTACCGGAACCTGCGTCGATTCCCCGCAGAGTCGGGCGCCGGCATCTTCCGCGAGACCGTGGATGACGCGCAGTTCCTGGATGTCGCGCGACGACTGCTCGGACCGTTGGAGTGGAACGGGATCGCGGAGCTCGACTTCCGGTGGGACGGCCGCCCCGGTTCGCAGGCGCGCTTGCTCGAGGTCAACCCGCGGTTCTGGGCCGGGCTCTTCCAATCGGTTGACTCGGGCATCGACTTCCCGTGGATGCTGTATCAGCTGGCGGTCACCGGTTCGGCGCCGCCGTCGACCGGCAGCAGGATTGGCCACCGGACGAAGGTGCCCGGGCTCTGGCTCGTGAGCGCGGTGCGTGACGTCACGGGTTCGGACAATCGGTTCGAGCGTCTGCGACACGCGTGGCAGGAGGCGCGCACCCGGATCAAGGACAACGACATCCGCGACGGTTTCGCAGATTTGGCCCGCTCGATGGAGCGGCGTACGACGCTACGGCAGACGATCGCGACGCTGCGCGCGATCATCCAGGACGGCCGCAAGGCGAAGAACGACCTGTTCTACCGCGACGATCCGTTCATCGTGCTCGGCGTGATGTTTGTGCTCGCGTCGCTGATCAGGCATCGGCGGCTGCCGCCGGAGATCCGATCCCGCTGACCGGAGTCTGCGATGAAGGCGCGACCTGCAATCGCCATCACGTCGTCCCGGTTTCCCCTCTCTCCCGGGTACTTCGCGATCGCGATTCCAGTCTGGCTCGGCGGCGGCAGACCCCGGCGAATCAGTCTGCGTAGCGCGCCCGATCCCGACACTATCGATGGGCTCATCGTCGCCGGCGGTGCCGACGTCGCGCCCGATCTCTACGGGTATCAACCCGCGCCACGTAAGCGGTACAACCGGGTCCGCGATCTCAATGAGATCTGGTGGGTCGAGCACGCTCGTGAGCGCGGGATTCCGGTCCTGGGGATCTGCCGGGGCGCGCAGCTGATGAACGTCGCGGCCGGCGGCACCCTCCACCAGGCCGTGAGGACCGCGTACCGCAACGCGCGGTATCCGCACCATCCCATCGCGCACCTGACCTTCCGCAAGCGGGTTTTCGTCGACGCGAACTCGGTGTTCGGTCGACTCGTCGGGCGTCCGGAGCTGATGGTCAACTCGCTCCATAAGCAGGCGATCGACCGGATCGGACGCGGACTGAAGGTCACCGCGCGCGAGCAGAACGGCGTCGTCCAGACGATTGAAGACGTGCAACACGGTTTCTGCATCGGCGTCCAGTTCCACCCTGAGCTTCTGATCTACCGCGCGGTGTTCAGGCGGCTGTTTCGCGCGCTCATCGCCTGCGCCCTGCGTTTGCATTCGAGTCGCAGTCGGAGTACGATATCAGTGGAGGCTACCATGAAGGTCAGTCGAAACGATCCGTGTCCCTGCGGCAGCGGAAAGAAGTACAAGCACTGCTGCTACGCACGCGACATGGAACAGCGCGCGCAGGCGGCCGAGGCAGAAGCCGCAAAGGCAGCCGAAGAGGCGGCGCAGGCGGGGCCCGAGGCCGATGAGGCCGAACCGGACGCCGACGGTGCGGCCGACGACGCGCGACGCCGCGATCACCAGAAGGATCGGTCTCGATTCCAGGGCGATAACCGCGGCAAGTCGAGCAGCTTCCGCCCGCGCGCGACCCGTGGCGCCCAGCGCGGCTCATGACCGACGATCGTGACGATCGTTCGCAGCAGCTGAACGAACGGATCCGTCGCCAGATCGAGTCGGTGGCGGCCGACTCGGGGCTGCCACCGGGCGAAGACTCGATTCGTCGCATCACAGAGAACTGGCTTGCGAAGCGACGGCTCTACCACGAGCAGACCGACGCGCTACGGATGGTCGTCGCCGAAAGCCTGGAGATCGACGATCCCAACGGGATGCTGCTGCTGACGTATTCGGGGTCGCTGATCGTTCTTGGGCCCGCGAACAACGACGGTGGACGCGGGCTGGAGTACGTCAGCATCGCGCTGCGCACCGATGTGCCGCATATTCTACGGGCTGGTGGCGCGCGTATCCGCGCGCGCGTCGTCGTTGACCAGCCGCTCGTCCTGGGCGACGCGCCGCTGGAACACAGCTCGGACCTCCTGTCGATCGCGACGTTCGACCAGAGCGTGTCGTTTGCCGACCAGCGCGAACGGTTGCGCCAGGCGGCGATCTTTCTGACGAATGGGTTCGTTCGCGCGAACCGGACGATGACCGATGCTCCACTGATCGACCACTTCACCACGCGCGGGATCGTCGGGTACGTCGCCGCGCGAAACGGTGTCACGCAAACCGTCGCCCGGGAGATCATCGACGATTACCTGTCGACGGTCGAAGCGGGGATGATGCTCGGCGAGCGCGTGTCGGTCGGATCGCTCGGGAGCGCGCGGCTGGCGCTGCGGACGGCGACGAAGGCACGG
>RECL01000036.1 GCA_007694025.1 Spirochaetaceae bacterium | reverse complement strand
GCTCGCGCAGCGGGAAAGCCGACGAATCCTCGCCGAGCGCGACGTCCCCGCCGACGCCGGGTGGCCGACCGCGCTCGCCGCATTGATCGATCACTACGAGCGAGACGGTGACACGGTCGCCCGCTTCGTAGACCAGGAGCATCTGTTCGATCCGGTTCGGCGCGTCGTCGAACACGGGCGGAAAGTGCACCGCGAGTGGGTGGAACGTCATTGCAGCCACCTGCTCGCCGAGCTCGATCGCCCTGCCCGCGCGCGTATGCTCCACGCGGCAATCGCTGCAACGGACCTGAGCACCTGGAGGCTGCTGCGTCGCAGTCTGGGTCTAGAACCGGCGGAAGTCGCCGCTGTGATGACCGAGCTGATCCATGGACTAGAAAGGAGGAGATAATGGCACAGTTTCTCTTGTACACATCGCCCGCACGCGGGCACCTCTACCCCGCCATAGGCACGGCGGTCGAGCTCAAGGCGCGTGGGCACGGCGTCCACGTGCGCACGCTCGCATCTGAGGTCGACCTGGTTCGATCGCTGGGACTCCACGCCGAACCGATCGCACCCGCGATCGAGGCCCGCGAGATGGACGACTGGCGTGCCAGGAATCCGCTGGCGGCGCTCGAGTTCGCGATGAAGGCATTTGGCGACAGGGGAAGACTCGAGATCGACGACGTCGGCGCTGCGCTGGACGAGACGAAGGCCGATGCGCTCCTGGTCGACACGAATACCTGGGGCGCGCAGGCAGTTGCCGAGGCCTCCGGGCGTCCCTGGGCAACGTTCCAGCCCTACTTCACGCCGCTGCCGGCGGTGGGCGTCCCGCCGTTTGGCCCGGGACTGGCCCGCTCTGCTACTGTGGCCGGCAGGGTTCGGGACGCCATCCTCCGCCGACTCATCTTCTCAAAGATGGATCGCGTGGCGATGCCAGCGGTCAACGACATGCGACAGCGCGTAGGGCTCGGGACGCTTGCGGGCGTGACGGAGCTTCTGAGCCGCCCGCCGAGAGTCTTCTACTTCACTACGGAGGCTCTGGAGTACCCTCGCGCCCATTGGCCCGAGGGCTTCCGGATGGTCGGTCCCGCTACCTGGGCTCCACAGGCTGATCCACCCGACTGGCTCGCCGGCGTCACACGGCCGATCGCGCTGGTTACCTGCTCGACCGAACGACAGAGCGACCGCGGCATCATCGAAGCCGCGCTCGCGGGGCTGCCGAAGCTCGGAATGTCGGTTATCGCAACGAGCGCGGCGTACGGACCGGAGGAGTTCGCCGACGCTGGAAGCCCCAACTGCCGGGTAGAGCGCTTCCTCTCGCACGGCCCTGTCGTCGCGCGCGCTCGAGTTGTCGTATGTCACGGCGGCATGGGAATCACCCAGCGGGCGCTCTCACACGGGGTACCAGTCGTTGTCGTTCCCTTCGGTCGCGACCAGTTTGAAGTCGCCCGCAGGGTGGAGCACGCGGGCGCAGGGGTCCGGCTGATGCCGCGCAACCTCAACGCCGGCATGCTCACCGCGGCGGTTACCAAGGCGCTGTCGATGGCCGACGGTGCGGGAAGGATTGCCGCGTCGTTCGCCGCGTCCGACGCAGACGCGGCCGTTGCCGATGGGCTCGAAGAGCTTCTGGTAAACCGCCGTGCAAGCGTCGCGTAGGTGACCGGCCGCCTAAAGACGAGTGAACGTGTAATGATTATATGCTCAGGCTCAGAAGGAGGGCTACGTGAGGTATAGAGGAAGGACCCTGGTGGTTCTGGTCGTGGTCGTCGCGTGGGGAGTGTCGGGTCTGGTAGCCGCCGCCGACGTGGCGCGCACGCTCGAAGAGGTCAAGGCGCTCAACCGTGCCGTGGGCGAAGCCTATGTGCCACTCCATGAGGAGTGGGTGCCGCAGATGGGAGTACACTGGGGCGTACCCGGTCCTTCGGTGCTGCTGGCCGTCGGAGCGGACGGGGTAGTCGCGGCGTACGAGATCATCGTTCCCGAGGCTGCCGGCTGGTTCCCATGGTTCGACCAGCCGGACGGAGAGCCGATGGTCCACCCGCAGTTGGGCCGCGTGTACACGCAGCACATCTACGTGACAGACCGTACCACCGTCAACGAAGGACAGCGTCCGGTAGCGATTGGCATGACGTGGCCCGAGCTTGTCGCCGCAAACCCGAAGATCGCCGACTATGGCGCGATCTCCGGATGGGTACCCGGCATGGGCTACCACTACGGTCCACCGGCTCCGGGTCCAGCGCTCCTGGTCATGGTCGGCCAGAACGGGCAGGTTTTCGGGTTTGAGATCATCCAGCCGGCGGAGCAGGGCTGGCATCCGTGGTTCGATCAGCCCGAGGGGGAGCCGATGATGTTCCCATTCGGACCGGCGTACACGCAGCACGTCTACATAGTCCCACCGTCAAGCATCGCAGAGCGTTAGCGCGTCTAGAGACCCACGGATCACGGCGGGCTCTTTGGCCCGCCGCGGTCGATCGGCCGGGCGCGCCACCCCTTCCTCAAAGTCCGACCGACCGGTACTCTGTGGATCATGGACGAAAAGAAAGACGAAGAACGGACCGCGGCGACCGAGGATCAGCGGCTCTTCACGCGGCCGACGCGCGAACAGGCCTCATTCCTGGACTCCGATCCGTGGCGAGTGCTCCGCATCCAGGGAGAGTTCGTCGAAGGATTCGACCGCCTGGCCGGACTGGGACCCGCGGTGACGATCTTCGGGTCGGCGCGCACGAAGCCGGATGATCCGTGGTTTCAGAAAACCGTCGAGACGGCCCGGCTGCTCGCGGAGGCCGGGCTCGCGGTGGTGACGGGGGGTGGCCCCGGGATCATGGAAGCGGGCAACCGCGGAGCGCGCGAAGGCGGAGGAGTCTCGGTGGGGCTCGGGATCGAGCTCCCGTTCGAGCAGGGGATCAACCCTCACGTCGATATCGCGGTGAACTTCCGCTACTTCTTCGTGCGCAAGACGATGCTCGTCAAGTACGCGCAAGCGTTCGTGATCTTCCCGGGCGGCTTCGGCACGCTCGACGAGCTGTTCGAGTCGTTGACGTTGATCCAGACCGGCAAGATCTCGCACTTCCCGATCGTGCTCTTTGGCACGGAGTACTGGAGCGGGTTGCTCGACTGGATTCGGAACACGATGCTCGCACACGGCACCATCTCGGCCGAAGACCTCGACCTGATCACGGTGAGCGACTCCCCGCAGGAGGTTCGCGACATCGTCGTTGAAGCGATCGCCGACGGAAGGGCACTCGACAGGAAGGAAGAGGCCGCGCGCCGCGCGACCCGGGAAGCGTATACGCACCGGTAGGCGCGCGGCCCGGCGATCACGAGGCGGTCCGCTCGGTTCGTGTGGTTTTCATTGATTAAATGAAAATTGCATGTAATATTGATTCATAGATGGCGTATTACACGCGACGGCTCGATCTGCGCAGCGATCCGGCTCACACCTTCTTTCTGTGGGGACCGCGCCAGTCGGGGAAGAGCACCCTTATTGCGGAGCAGTTCCCGGATGCACCCCGAATCGACCTGCTGCGACCGGATGTCTATCGCCGCTACCTCCAGACCCCCGAGCTGCTCATCGAAGAGCAGAAGCTCGGCAATCACCGATTCGTCGTGGTCGACGAGATCCAGCGTGTGCCCGAGCTTCTCGATGCCGTGCACTGGCTCATCGAGAACCGTGGCGTCGCGTTCGCGCTCTGCGGATCGAGCGCACGCAAGGTCCGACGCGGACACGCGAATCTCCTCGGAGGACGAGGTATCCGGCACGAGCTCCATGGTCTGTCGGCGATCGAGATCGGCGACGGCGTCGATATCGTCCGAATGCTGAACCACGGGTATCTGCCGACAATCTACGATGCCGATGATCCGCGCCCATTGCTCGATGCCTATGTCTCGCAGTACCTCCAGGAGGAGGTCGCCGCCGAAGGACTGTCGCGCCGGCTCCCTGCGTACGCGGACTTCCTGGGCGTGGCCGCGCTGTCGGACGGGTCGCCGGTCAGCTATACCTCGATCGCGCGAGAAACCGGGGTTGCGAGCCAAACGGTCCGGAGCTACTTCGGTATCCTGGAAGACACGCTGCTCGGTCGGTTCGTACCGGCGTACCGACGCCGTCCCAAGCGTCGAACGATAGCCGCGCCGAAGTTCTACTTCGCAGATGTCGGCATAGTGAACTTCCTTGCGCGACGCGGATCGATCGAACCCGGATCAGAGCTATTTGGCTACGCATTTGAGAATTGGGTGTTCCATGAGCTGTGCTGCTTCAATGCGTATGAGCACCGGTACGCCGATATCGCGTACTGGCGACTATCGTCGGGCATAGAAGTCGACTTCATCGTGAACCACATCGACTGCGCGATCGAGGCAAAGGCGACCCGACGCGTTCGCCCCGATCATCTGAAGGGATTACGGGAACTATCCGTGGATCACCCGGAGGCAAAGAACCGGATCATCGTAAGCCTCGACACCCACGACCGCAAGACCAACGACGGGATCGAGATCCTGCACTACAAAACGTTCCTGAACAGGCTCTGGAGCGGCTCACTGTTCTGACCGCTACAAGAGGCGTCGTGTCGATCTGCCAGCGCCGTTCATCACACCGCGCGTCGGTCGGCCACTCGTTTGACGATGTGAACGCCAGCGAACAGCAGGGCGCCGACCAGGGTCACGCCGGAGCTTGCGGGGATGTCGATCAGGAGCGCCGCGGCGAAGCCGGTCACGCTGACGATGAGCCCGAACACCGACGCAAGGATGAAGACCCACTTCGTGCTCTTCGCAACCGCGATCGCCATCAACGACGGCAGGATCAGAAGCGCGTCCAGAAGCAGGGCGCCGATCAGTCGCATCACGAAGGTGATCGTGAAGCCGACGGTGAGGATGATCAGCGTGTACGCGACCGACTCGTTTACCCCGACCGACACCGCGACCTCGCGGTCGTAGAGGACGGCCTTGAGCTGCGGCAGAAAGGCGACGAGCGCGACGATCAGGATAGCCGCGTAGACCGCGGTCATCCACGCGTCGGTGCGCGACATCGCGTAGATGTTGCCCCAGAGAATCTGCAGCGAATCGTTCGCGGGAACACTGAAGCGGTAGATGATCGCGAACGCGAGCCCGACGGTGAACACCATGAAGAAGGTCGTGATCAGCCCGACGTTCTGCTGCGATGTCGAGCGCAGCCGCGCGATCGACAGCACGACGACGCCGTTGGTCGCCAGGCCGATCAGAAGCGGATTGAGCCCCGCGGCGAGCGCGATCGCGCCTCCCAGCAGCGACGCGTGCATCAGCGCGAAGCGCATCGTGATCAGGTTGAGCCGAAGCACGAAGACCCCGACCAGCGGGAACGCGACCCCGGCGGCAAGCAGCACCAGAAACCCGCGCATCACCGGCGCGTACTGAAGGACCGCAAACGCGCTCATGAAAGCTCCGGCGTGGCCAGTCGCCCACCGTCGATGACCAGATGCCGCCACCCGAAGCGCGCAATCGTGTCGATCTCATGCGTTACCAGGAGCACGGTGATACCGGTATCGGAGTTCAGTCGCTCGATCAGCGCGATGAACTCGCGCTTGCCCGCGGCGTCGAGGCTCGCGGTCGGCTCGTCCAGGAGCAGAACCTCCGGGCGCTGGCACAGGCAGCGCGCGATCGCGGTCCGCTGCTTCTCTCCTCCGGAGAGCGTCGCGTAGAGCCGGGACGCAAGGTGCGCGATCCCGGTATCGGCCATCGCAGCGGCGACTCGCTGCCGCCGTTCGGTCCCCGATACCCGCTCGGTACACAGGCCGATCTCCACCACCTCACGGACCGAGATCGGAAACTCGACGTGGACCGACTGCTGGTTCACGTACCCGACGCGTCGATTCGCGCGGGGGGCACCGATCCCGGCGACGGTCACGCTTCCGGAGTCGAGCGGCTGAACCCCGACGATCGCGCGCAACAGCGTCGTCTTGCCGGCTCCGTTGACGCCGGTGATCAGCACGCGCTCGCCGCGATCGACACGAAGCGACACCGATTCCAGGATCGTCGCCGCCTCCCGGCGGACCGTCGC
Source organism: Spirochaetaceae bacterium (assembly GCA_007694025.1). Classification (GTDB taxonomy): domain Bacteria; phylum Spirochaetota; class Spirochaetia; order DSM-27196; family SLST01; genus SLST01. The sequence continues at coordinate 2,148 of RECL01000036.1, read as the reverse complement.
GTCGACGATGTCGACCGCTACGTCCCGGTCCACCGCGGGGGCAGAGGCGGTGGGTGGGGCGGCGGCAGGGTTGGCACGGGCGGCCTCCGCCCGCGCCGCGCGCGCGCGGATCTCGGCGAGCGCGTACTCCGGGTCGTCGACGCAGGCGAGCGACTCTTCGGTCTGGCAGTCGATCCGGTCGACGACGGTTGCCGCACTCCACGACACGCCGTGCGCGTCGAGTACGGGAATCGCCCGGCGGCTCAGGATGTCGGTACGCAGCGTCGTCACGCAAAGCCGTACGATCAGCAGCGCGGCGGCACGCCCGACGATCTTGTCGTAGAGCTCGCACCCCTCTCCGCTCGACCCGGATGTGTCGAGATGGTCGGTGAGGTCCAGGAGCGGATGAAGCCACTTCCGGCTGCTCGTGAACAGGTCGCGGCCATCTCGGGTGAGGCGCAGGACTACGCTGTCGGATTCGCTCATACGGGTGAAATCTCGCGGTCGCCGGGAGACCCGGCGCGGCCCGCGAACCGTGCGGGCAAAAAAGGGGCCCAACGCAGCAACGCAGACGTCGGGCCTTGCACTAAGCGCCTGAACCAACAAGCGCAATACCAACTCGACGGAAAGATACCAGAATTGGACGGCGGCGGGAAGAGGCTCCCGCGCGGGGCGTGCGCGGTCAGCGCTCCATCGCGTCCAGACGCGCCGCGAGCCGGCGGTCGGGATCCGTACCGGCCATCGCGCGGACCCGCGGGACGAGCCGGTTCGCAACCGGACCGCCGCCGCGGGCGTGCACGCGGAGGTACGCGGTGTCGGCGATGTCGCTGCGCCACTTCAGCAGCGCGAGCAGGAGCTCGTCGCGAACCGGACGGTGCGAAGGATCGTCGTAGAGGTTGCGCTGCTCCACCGGATCGTCGCGGCGATCGAACAGCTGCCCCTGATCCTCATCCATATAATAGACGAGCTTCCAGCGCTCCGTCGCAAGAGCGACCGACCGGAAGAGCGTGGCGACCGCTGCGAAGCGCGGCGACGCTTCTCCCCGTGAGATCGGACCGAACAGGTCGAACCCCTGCACCGACGGCATCTGCGCACCAGCCGCGGCGACGATCGTCGCGGTGATGTCGGTCCAGACCGCGAAGCCCCGGCGTTCTCCCTGGGGGAGCGTCCCCGGCATGCTCATGATGAACGGTACCCGCCAGCTTTCGTCGTAGAAGGTGTGCTTATCGTTGAACCCGTGGTCGAAGAGCTGCAGGCCATGGTCGGACGTGAAGATCACGAGCGTCTCCTGGCGAAGCCCTGACGCATCCAGGTAGTCGATCAACCGGCCGATCTGCGCGTCGCAGTACGCGGCAAGTCCGTAGTAGAGCCTGCGGTACTCGTCGATCAGGCCGCGATCTGCGCGATCGATCGTGTTACCCACCGCCTCGCGTACGGCCTCGAACGGACCATCGGTGTACGAAGAGGCGGGTTCGGCGGTGGCGTGTAGGTCGAGGGTACCGACGAGCGCGCGCAGCTGCGTCGGCTGAGTAGCAAGCTCACCCTCCCGGCAGTTGAGCGCAGGTAGCTTCCGGTCGGCCAAGAGCGCGGCCCACTCGCCGGGCGGGTCGTTCGGGCTGTGCGGGCTCGGCATCGAGCAGAACGCGAAGAAAGGCACGCCGTCGGCTCGCGCTCGGTCTATTTCCGCGATCGTCGTGTCGGCAAGAAACGCGTCCATGAAGAGCTCGGGCGGCACGGGGTTCGGATGCGCGCTCGATCTGCTGTGTCCGTGCCCGCGGATGTGGCGCGCGTAGAAGTCGTCGGAGTCGCTCCCCTTTTCGCCCTTCAGGATGTGCTGCACGTGGAACGAGTCGGGCACCGGTCCGAAGTGCGCCTTTCCTACGATGATGTTGCGGTACCCCACATCCGCGAGCGCGTCGGTGAAGACCGGCAGATCGGTCCGTCGGTCGATCCCGTTCTCTATGCACCCGTGGACCGGCGTGTGGTAGCCGGTCAGAAGGCTCACCCGCGCGGGCATGCAGACGGGAGACGCGGTGTGCCCCTGTTCAAAGAGCACACCTTCGCGCGCCAGACGGTCGATGCACGGAGAGACCGCGTGCTGCGACCCCATGCACGCGAGCGTGTCGGTACGCTGCGTGTCGGTAGTGATGAGAAGGATGTTCGGTCGGG
>RECL01000095.1 GCA_007694025.1 Spirochaetaceae bacterium | reverse complement strand
CGACGCTGCGCACGATCTGGAGTTCGGCGCAGAGCCGTGGAACTCCGGCGATTACGACACCGTCACGTCGACGGGCTTCTTCCGTACCCTGAACCCCGAACTGGCTACGGTGCTGGAGGTGCCGTACTTCGGCGCGACGCGCGACAACGCGATCACCGAACAGTCGGCGCTCGGCCTCGGCCGCGCGCTCGCTCGCTCGGTTGCGGAGTGGGCGAAGTTGTAGAGTAGCTACCGGGCGCGGCCGCCGCGCGCGTCCTCAGTGATCCACGAACGGGTCTATAACCCGTACGCGCGACGGCTCGAAGTCCCGGGTGTTCCGGGTCACGACGGCCGAACGGTGGTCGGCCTCCCGTGACCCAGAGAGGAAGGCCATCGCTACGCGGCGGCGGCGGCCTTTTTCGGCTCCGTTCCGGCGACTCGGCGGCGAACCTCACGGATGTGAAGCGCGCACATCGCATTCCAGAGCGCGGGACTCATCCGCGACAGCCACCACATCAGCCTGATCGACGCCGGGAAGACGATTCGGGTTCGGTCACGCGCGACACCGAACAGGATGTGTCGTGCGGCCTCAGACGGGGGCATGCCGTCTTCGATGAACTGCTCGACGATTTCCGATGACGCTCCAACCACCTCCGACGTACGGCTGACATTCGTACGCACCGATCCGGGGCACGCAACGCTGACCTTCACGCCGTAGGCGGCAGCCTCCGCACGCATCGCGACCGACAGTGCCACCACCGCGTGCTTGGCCGCGGAGTAGGGGACCGTGAACCCGATCGGGAAGAGTCCAGCCCCTGACGCCACGTTGACGATGTGCCCGGATCCGTGACGCGCCATCGCGCGGTACGCCACCGAAGAGCCGAAGATCACGCCCCAGAGGTTTACATCGATCACGGTTCGCCAGTGCGCCGACTCCAAGTTGATCGTCTCTCCCATGACCCCGACACCGGCATTGTTGAACAGATAGTCGACTCTCCCGTACAGCGCAACCGTGTGCTCTATCAGGCGCGTCACGCCCTCTTCCACCGTCACATCGACCTGTTCAGCCCTGGCCTTTCCGCCTCTCTCCTCGATGAGTCGAGCGATCTCGACGGCTCGCTCGATGTTCCGACCGGCGACAACAACGGTCGCCCCGAGCGCACCGAGCGTCTCGCACAGTGCATGTCCGATGCCCGATGTACCGCCCGTGACGATCGCGACCCGATCATGGAACGTTCGGTACAGGCGCCGACTCCGCGCGGCACGATGATCGAGGTGTTCACCGCCCGCGATATCGGCCGACGCCACCCTGCTGTTGCTCTCTTTTGCCATTCGATACTCCTTCGTCTGCTGGTTTTCGGTGGCTCGGTCGCATCGCGCGCTGCGCCCCGCGCCTGTTGGGAGTATGATCGTTGGATTTGTCCGATTTCGGTACTGGCCGAAAGTACGGTCAGGGGATGGTTCTACGTGTCCACCACGCCGAGCGCTCGCGCCCGTGAGACCGCGGAGATCCGGTTCTGCACGCCAAGCTTTCGGTAGATGTTCGCGGTGTGCCACTTGACGGTAGACAGCGACACGCACTGCACGTCTGCGATCTCCTTGTTGGTGAGCCCATCGGCGAGCGAGCGAAGAAAATCGACTTCCCGCGGAGACAGCGGATCAATGCCGTCGATCGCGGCTTCCCGTAGCGACAGGGCTACCGACTCCGCGGGGAACGCGTCCAGAACCGTGCGCACGAAGCGCGGTTCCGACGTTGTCGGCAGAAGCCGATAGAGCAGCCGGGCGATCTGCGGTCCACTCTCGACGATGGCGCGCACGCATCGTGCCGTGCAGGCGACCCGTACCGCTCGCTCGATCAACTCTTCGGCTGTCGGATCGCCGCCACCAATCGCCTGTTCCTTACCCGTCCGGTCGGCGCACCGGGCCCGTAGCAGCAGTGCCTCGACCCTGAACGGGACAAGGTCGTGTCGCTCGATCGTCGGGTCGATCGATTCGAGCAGGCGCAACACCGTTGGCTCGGCGTCCGTCACGCTCGGGTCGTCGAGCACCAGCCGTGCGATGGTAAGCGTTTCCAGCACGTCCAGAAGCGGTACCGTGATCGTTGTGCGTGGCGCAACGGCCGTCGCCGCGTGTGGCCGTGTACTGGTGCCGTGGTTGCCCAGAAACCGCCGCTCGTACGCCCACTTCCACACCGACTCGACGTCTCCGCTTCCAAGCTGGAAGCGTGCTGCGTACGCGTCGACGTACCGTTCGTCGAGCGCGGTCAGTGTGAACGCCGATGCGTAGAGCCTGGCTCGCGCCAGATGCTCCGCGGCTGCGACTGGATCCCCAGCCGCGTCGAACACGCGCGCGGCGCACAGGTGAGGTCCTGCAAGAAGGTCGGCGCGCCAGCCATCCAGGAGCGATAGCCCCTCGGCGACAAGCCGCCGCGCTTCGTGCAGATCGTTCTGAGCCAGGACAATCTCGGCGTAGGTCAGGTACGCGAAACCGCAGAACGGAATCGGTCGACCGGCCGCGTCGGTCGTGCGAGCCTGCATCCTTTCGAATAGCGACTGCGCCGACCGGTAGTCACCGGCGATCAACGCGATCTCCAGCACTCTCCGGGTTACCGCGCACACGAAGAACCGATTCTCCATACGGAGTGAGAGATCGAGCGCCTCCATCCCGATCACCCGCGCCGTCGCGACGTCGCACTCCCAGATCTTCGCGACGCAGAGCGTGGAGAGCGCAAGCATGCGAAGCAGCGGGCGAGACTCAGGCACCCGACGCAGCGCGTGCCTCGCCGACTCGAGGGCTCCATCAAGGTCGGCCGCGAAGAACCGGAGGACCGCGTCGACCGCAGAGCGCTCGCCGGAGTAACGGCCTTCGGCGTCGGCCTGCATCGCGCGGGCGACCCACTCAGGAAACGCCTCGGTCGGCTCTCCGCTGATCAGCTCGGCGACTGAAAGGTAGACGCTGAGCAGCGGGTGGTGTCCCAGAAGCGCATCGGAGAGCCTTGGCACAAGGCGTACCAACGCCAGAAGGTCGTCGTGACAGGTCGCTTCGTCGGCGATCGACTCGAGCAGCGCTGCCGCTCCCTCCTCTTCATCCGCGAGGATCATATGGAGAGCGGCATCCTCCACCGCCCCATCCGACAGGAACCAGTCGGCGGCGACGCGTTGGAGAGCGGTGTCCGATACAGCTGACGACGACCGGATAGCCTGGCCGATGATCGGTGCGACGCGCACTCGCGACACGCCGTTGGGAACACCGCCGAGTTCTGCCAGTCCTTCGGCGACCAACCCGTCGAGTCTTGCCTCCGAATCGAGGTGCCGCGCCAGTTCAAGCGGCACCGATCCGAGCGCTGCGAGCTTACCGAGCAGCGATCGCGCACAGTCGTCGAGCGGTGCCACAACTTCACTTCTGACGAACTCGACCAGTCGGGTGTCTGTCGGGGCTACGCTCGACGCGGCCGGTTCGCCGTCTAGGGGCAGCCGTGACGTGATCAGGAAGTGGACGCCGGCAGCCCACCCGTCGGTGAGCGCAACCAGCCGGTTGCAGTCGACGGCGGGCGAACTCACGTCGCGTGCGACCAGGAGCGCACCAACCTCACCCGGGGTGAAGCGCAGATCGCCGGATCGTACCTCCACAAGCTGATCGCGGCCGCGGAGCCGTTCGAGTCGTAGGGGCGGAATCTGACGTGTCACGATAGCGATTCGCAGGTTGTGCGGTGGATGCGTGATGATCGTGTCGACGATCGCGTGCACCCGGGGGTCGTGGATCTCATGGTAGTCGTCGAGTACCAGTCGAGTCTCGCGAGCGCCCTCGTCGATCGCGTTCAGGATTCGGATGATCCACGGCTCGGCGTCACCACCCGACTCGATCGCCGATGGCTCCGGTGTCGCGATCCCGGTCCGCGCGAATGCAGCGCTCAGGTAGCGAAGGAACCGTCCGGGCTCATCGTCGCGCTGATCGAGCGACACCCACGCGGCACACGATCCACCGGCGCACCATGACGCGACCAGCGTTGTCTTGCCGGTTCCGGCCGGCGCACAGACGAGCGTGACCGGGGCGGTCGACTCGTCGAGCAGCCGCAGTAGCCGCGTACGCTCGATCGCACGCCCGTTGTGAGGAGGCTCGATCTTGGACCGAAGGATCTCCGCCTTCATTGACGGTCCATTCTACGGGCGCAGACGATCGCGGTCTACCAGACGCGTGCAGATCGGAAAGAACCGCGGTCCTCTTCGTCTGGTTCGCGCGCCACCAGAGTACTCGACGCGGCTTCATCCGCCGCTCGGGTTCGCCGAGAATGAGAGCAGGTAGCCGCATGATTGATTGCACGATACGAAACATTCCCGAAGCCGTTGAAGAACGCCTGACCGAAGAGGCGCGGCGGCGCGATCTCAGTATCGACCAGGCAGCGCTCGAAGCGATCGCGCGCGGCCTTGGCCTCGAGAGCCTGCGCTTCGAGTACTACGAGCTCGACGACCTGGAGATCGTTGACGACGCCGACGGATAGATCATATCGAGCGCACACAGCGGCCCGACAGCTCCTACCCCCGACCGTCGGACGTTGCCGATGGGGGCGGTGCGGAGAGCGGGGGGCGGGCGGTGCCGAACGGGACGAGCTCGTCGCTGCGAACCCAGCCGGTCAGCGCGGGGGTGCGGATTCGGACCTCGTACCAGCCGTCGTGCTCGTCGACCGGACGGATCGTCTCTCCCGGTTGCAGCTGCCGGATGACCGCGCTCGCAGGGTTGGCCGCGCGGTAGACCGCAGCGCCGTGGCCGCTCGCCACGAGCATCGGGAAGTCGCGAGGGATCAGTGACTCGGTCTCCGTGCGGACCCTGCCCGCGAAGTAGTCTACCAGCCCGCGGTGGATGATCGACGCGTAGAACTCGGGCTCGTTCGCCATCCTGGTGCGCTCGGTGTCGTTCGTGAGGAACCCCAGCTCGACCAGCGTCGCCGGCGTGTACGGGCTCGAAGCGTGGCGGAAGCGGTGCGAAGCGAATCCGAAGTAGCCACGCATGCCGACCGTGATCCCGCCGACGTCTTCGCGGATACCCGCCGAACGGAACGAGGCGGCGAGCGCGCGGGCAAGGTCGCCGGCGGCAGGGCTCGGTCTCCACGGGGGGGCGAGCTTGAAGCCCGACCTGTTCGGATCGGCGCCCCAGTCGGCGTGGATCGACAGGAAGGCGTCGGCGCGCAGTCCCGGCGGAACCGTCGCGGGAATCACCTCGACCGTCCATCCTTCGGCTTCCAGGAGCGGTACCAGGGCGTTCGTGACCGCGACGTTGACGTCGACTTCGCGGACCCCACGGAACGACGCGCCGAAGTTGGCCCTCCGGTGCGCGTGCTCGTCGGGAAGCTCGTCGATTTTCCAGTGTCCCGGCTGGATCGCGACGACCCAGGGACCTTCGAGCGGGCGGACCCGCGGCTCGGGCTCCGGTGGTACCACCGTCTGGACCGGTTCTTCCGACACCGTGCCACGCAGCGGGTACGCCGCGATCAGCACGAACGCGCCAATCGTCGCCACGCATAGCGCGGTCGCAGTCGCTATGATCACCCTTCGGTGCCGATCAAAGAAGTCCGTGCGCGCCTCCATCCTGAACCTGATTAATGGTATCCAGTATTGTTGGCAGGGTCTACCCGCTGACTACGTCCCCCACCGTTCGTAGAGCTCGTCGATCCGCTTGCGAACCTGCTCCAGATCGCTCCCGTGCCTGCGCCCCGCACGGTAGTCTCCGACGGCGAATGCCTGGGCCATGAGCTCCTCTATCTGGCCGCGTCGCGCCTCAAGAGCGATGATCTCCGATTCGGTTGCCGCGCCGTCGTGCGCGCCCGGCCCGCTGGTGCGGTTCGCGGTCGTCGCGGGCTTTCCCGCCTTCACCGCGGTGCGTCGCCGATCGATCGTCGCGCTCCCCGTTGTCGCAAGGCGCGGGCCGCGCTCGATCCAGAACTCGGTGAAGCCGCCATCGTGGACGACCAGCGACTCATCGACCAGCTCGACGATCGTCGTTGCGACCGCGTCCAGGAAGTAGCGGTCGTGCGATACCGTGATGATCGTCCCGTCGAAGTCGTCGAGCGCCTGCTCGACCGCCTCGCGGCTCGGGATGTCCAGATGGTTCGTCGGCTCGTCCAGGATCAGCAGGTTTGCGCGCGCGATGATCGCGATCGCAAGCTGAACCCGGTTCCATTCGCCGCCCGACAGCGTCCCGATCGCCCGGTCCAGGTCCTCCCAGACGAACCGCAACCGCGACAGTACGCCGAATACCTCGTTGCGCGTGAAGCTTCCCGCGCTCAGCATCGCGTCGATCACCGTCGTGGATTCCGACAGGCGTCCGCGCTGCTGCGCGCAGTAGCCGACCCGCATGCTCGGTCCGATCCTGAGGTGAGGATGATCCCATGAGCCGGTCGTTACCAGTTCGTCCAGAAGCGTCGTCTTTCCGCTGCCGTTCGGACCGACGATTCCGACGCGATCGCCCACGTGAACGGTCAGCGATGCGTCGCCGAAGAGCACCCGATCGCCGAAGCGCTTCGAGTACCCGCGGATCTCTACCGCGATGTCCGACTTGACGGCGGCGTGACGGAACGCGATCCGCATCGGGTCGTCGCCGATCGACGGCTCGTCGATCGCGGCTTCGCGAGCCTTGTGCAGCTGCGTCCGCCGCGCGCGCAGCCGCTTGCCCCACTTCGGATCACCGGTGACCCGCGCGCGCTCCTCGAACGTGCGAACGAGCTCTTCGAGCCGCTCGAGTTTCCGTTGCTCCACCGCGTGCTGGGCCTGGTCGCTCAGCGCCTTCGTGAGCCGGGAGAACCGGTAGTCGGAGAAGTTGCCCGTGTACTCGGTCAGGCGGCCCGCCTCGATCTCCCAGATCGTTTCGGCGACGCGGTCGAGCAGGTAGCGATTGTGCGATATCACGCAGACCGCCCCGGGGTAGCCGCGGAGGTACGACTCGAGCCACGCAAGCCCCGCGAAGTCCAGATGGTTACCCGGCTCGTCGAGCACGAGCAGATCGGGAAGCGCGATCACCGCCCGACCGAGCGCGAGCACGTTCTGCTCACCGCCCGACAGCGTCGCGATCGCATTGTCGAGTCCGACCGACAGCCCGAGCTCGCCGAGCAGTCGTTCGGTTCGTTCTTCGGCGGTGTCGCCGTACGCCGCGTCGTAGCGTTCGCGCGCGCGCTCGTACTCGCCGAGGATCCGGTCGAGTCGGTCGGTCGGCTCGGCCATCGCGTGCTCCAAGTCGCGCAGCCGTACGCGGAGCGCCAGGATATCGGCGAGCAGGTAGTCGCCGACCGTCCCGGCGTCGGTCGTGTGCATCGACTGCGCGACGTAGCCGACTCGGGTACCCGGTTCCACCGAAACGCTGCCTCCGGCTGGGGCCAGGTCTCCCGTGATGATCCGCACGAGCGTCGTCTTGCCGCATCCATTCGCGCCGACGATCCCGATGCGCATGCCGGAAGTGATCGCGGCGGTGATCCCGGTAAGAACGGGCGTCCCGGCGTAGTCGTGCGATACGTTGTTGATCTGAATCCGCATATCTGCTCCTTGGAAGAGACCCTGCGGACTCAAAGGCACGCCGGCTGGGATTGGCGCGCCAAAAAAAGAGCCGCAGGGGATGCCCCGCGGCTCGACGATTGAAACTCGGTCGTCCCTACCGGGACGGCGGCGTCAGTGTCGGGCTCCGGGCACACCTATCCCGTCAAAGGGACGTGCTCCGGTTGTCCGAACGCTGCAGCGCGAGATGATGTGCATTGCAGCCACGACGACTGACTTCATGATCACTACTAATACCCGAGCACTCGCGCCGATGTCAATAACCACGCAGTAATCATCGACGGTCGGATGGCCGGAGGCCGAAATCCCCGGGCTTGATCGTTTTCGGGAGTGGTGCTATAATAGCACCGAATGGACGCACTACTGGGCACGGCCGCGGTACCCGCGCAGCCGAATCAGAGCATCATCACCGGCGTGACGGTCCTGCAGGAAGTCGTCACCGCAAACCGTCCGGTCGGAAGCCGTGAGCTCGCGCGACGGCTCGGGATTGAGCACAGCCGGATCAACCGGGTGCTCGGGACGCTCGTCCATATCGGGATGCTCCGGCAGGACGACGCGCGCAAGTATTCCCCGGGCGCGGGAATCCACGTGCTGTCGGCGCAGAGCCTTCGCGCGTCGGGGCTGATCCCCGCGAGCCTTGA
>RECL01000396.1 GCA_007694025.1 Spirochaetaceae bacterium | reverse complement strand
CCGGCTTCCGCTCTCCTTCGATCCGCTCCCGAAGTCCTTGAACAGGATCATCGAAAGGATCAAGAGTCCCCACGCCTGCCAGTACGTGATCTCCGGCAACCCGAATATCTCCGGCATCAACCAGTTCCAGAGGATCCTCACGAAGAGACCGAACAGAAAGATCGCTCCGATGATCAGGAGACCTATCCCAATCCCCATAACGACCTTCTCTGCCGTCGTCCGCTCTTCCCACCATTCTGCCATACCAATCTCCTTTGCCGCTTGATCTACTCTTCAATCCAGTGACGAAGCGCTCTCGACAGCTTCGCAACCGCGTACCGCTTCCTCGCGGTCAGCGCGTCGATGCTCTCACCCGTTGCCTCCGCGATCTGCCTGAACGTCTTCCCGCCAAACACCTGCGCCTCGACGACCGCCCGCTGCTCCTTTGGCAGCGCGCGGATCGCGTCGTTCAGCGCTTCGGTCAGGCTCTGGCGCACGTGTTGATCGAGCGGATCGAGTCCCACTTCCGAGATGATCTCTCGCAGCGTCTCTTCCGCCACCTGCACCTCGCCGGACGCCGTGCGCGCCTTCTCGTGCCGCCACAGATCGATCATTCGCCGGCGGAACATCGAGTTGATCCACGCCGGCAGATTCTGAATCTGGCCCACCAGATGCAGACGCCCGGAGATCTCCGCGTAGACGTCGTGAACCAGGTCCTCCGCCTCTTCGAGCGATCGCCCCGCCGCGCGCATCCGCGCGAGGAACTGGGGCCTTTCGCTCCGGTACGCCTCTTCGAGTCGTCTCTTCGAGTCGTTGGTCTCGGCCGTTGCGTCGTCGCGCATCATCACTGACAGTATCGACGGATGGGGTGGGGATTTGGTGTAACCGAAATCGTCGGTTTGTTGCCGAGCCACGGCTGTTGGCAGGGCAAACGAATGTGCATACACTCGAACGCCGAGAGGCGCCCACATGAAAGTAACCGATGTCGTAGTCATACGAGCCACAGGCTCGATCGACAGGCCGGTCTGGCCCGAGTCCGACCGGCAGGCGCAGATGGGAGACATCTACCCCGATGCGAACGCCTCCGACTGGGCGCGCAGCCGCCCGTCAGGACGTGGAAAGGCCAGCGCGCTCTACGTCGAGGTCCGCACCGACACGGAACACGTCGGCCGCTTTGGCCCCATAGAGGAAGAGCAGGCGTACATCGTGGGCCGGTTCCTGGCGCCGGGGCTGCGCGGGCGCGACGCGTTGGCCACCGAAGAGCTCTCCGACCGGATGCTGCGGATGCATCGCCACGGACGGTCAGGGCTCTTCATGACCGGGATATCGGTCGTCGATTGCGCGCTCTGGGACCTGAAGGGCAAGGCGTGGGGTGTTCCGGTCTACCGGCTGCTCGGCGGACCCGTTCGCCGCGAGGTTCCGGCGTACGCGAGCATGCTCGGCCACTCGATCGATCCCGAGCGAGCCGCGCGCGTTGCGGCGAAGACCCGCGACGACGGCTACTCGGCACAGAAGTGGTTCTTCAGGCACGGTCCGGCCGACGGTCCCGCCGGTGCCCGACGCAACGTGGAGATGATCGCGGCGGTGCGCGAAGCCGTCGGCCCCGACTACCCGATCATGGCAGACGCATTCATGGCGTGGGACCTTCCGTACGCGATCGACATGGTACGCAGGCTCGAGCCGTACGCACTGACGTGGCTGGAAGAGCCGCTGCCGCCCGAGCGGATCGGCGAGTTCATCCGGTTGAAGGCCCAGTCGCGCGTTCCGCTCGCGACCGGGGAGCACGTCTACACTCGCTGGCAGGTCCGCGAGCTCCTGGAGTCCGGGGCGATTGACTACGTCCAGACCGATCCCGACTGGTGCGGCGGAATCTCCGAGCTCGTGAAGATCTGCTCGCTTTGCTCGGCCTATGGCGTCCCGGTCGTCGCGCACGGTCACTCGCTCCTTCCGGCGCTTCATGTCGCCGCGGCTCAGCCGTCGTCGGTCGTGCCGTGGGTCGAGTACCTGCTCCAGCACCAGACGGAGAAGCAGGCGCTGCACAACCCGGTCTACACACCTCGAGCCGGTATGCTTTTCGCGCCCGAACTCCCCGGTCTTGGTTTCGAGCTCGCTGCAGATACCGTCGCGCCTGATTGAGGAGACCGATGAGAAACCACGATGTCACGACGCCGGGCGGATTCGCGACCGGCTGCAATTACTGGGCGTCGCACGCCGGGACGATGATGTGGAGCGACTGGAAACCCGAAGTCGTCGACGCCGACCTCGTGCAGCTCGCGTCGTCAGGACTCACGACGGTCAGGGTCTTTCCGCTCTGGCCCGTCTTCCAGCCGCTGTCGCAGACGTACGGCGGCGCGGGCCGGCCGCACGACCTCCGGTTTGGTGAGTCTCCGCTCCCCGACACCTGCGCCGGCCGCGCCGGGGTGAGCGAAGAGGCGATGGAACGCTTCGGATACCTTGCCGACCGTGCCGAAGCGCACGGGATTCGGCTCATCGTAGGGCTCGTGACCGGCTGGATGAGCGGAAGGCTCTTCGTTCCACCGGCGTTCGAGCGGCTCAACGTGCTGACCGATCCGATGGTCCGGCGCTGGACGCTCCGGTTCGTCCGCTACTTCGTCTCGCGGATGAAGGAGAAGCCGGCGATCGCGTACTGGGATCTGGGCAACGAGTGCAACTGCATGGCTCATGTCGACTCCCCGGATCGCGCGTACGAGTGGACCGCTTCGGTCGCCGGCGCGATTCGCGTAGCCGACCCGACCCGCCCGGTCGTGTCGGGCATGCACAGCCTCGGCCCGGGCCAGAACGCGCTATGGCGGATCCAGGATCAGGGCGAGCTCACCGACGTGCTCACCACGCACCCGTACCCGATCTTCACGCCTCATTGCAACCAGGAGCCGGTCGACTCGATCCGCAACGCGTTTCACGCGACCGCGGAGAGCCGGTTCTACGGCGACATCGCGGGCAGGCCGTGCTTTGCCGAGGAGCTCGGAACGCTCGGTCCCGAGGTCGCGTCCGAGTCGATCGCCGCGAGCTACCTGACGAACGCATTGTGGAACCTGTGGGCGCACGACTGCCGCGGGATGCTCTGGTGGTGCGCGTACGACCAGGATCTGCTGACGCACGCGCCGTACGACTGGAACGGCCACGAGCGCGAGCTCGGCCTGTTCCGGAACGACCGGTCGCCCAAGCCGATGCAGGCGGCGATCTCTCGCTTTGTCGAAGCGATCGAGTCGACCGGTGTCACGCTCCCGCCGTTCCGACGCGATGCCGTCTGCATTCTGACCGAGGGGCAGGATCAATGGGGCGCCGCCTACGCCGCGTTCATCCTCGCAAAGCAGGCCGGGTTCGACATCGAGTTCCAGTGGGCCGAACAGCCGCTCAAAGATGCCCAGCTCTACATCGTGCCGTCGGCGGCCGGCGCGCACTGCATCGATTCGCGGCTGCACCATGAGCTGATGGCTCGCGTCGAGCGCGGAGCGTCGCTCTACCTGAGTCACGACGGTTGTTTTCTGGGCTGGTTCCGCGAGACCTTCGGCGTGGAGATCCAGTCTCGCGTCGCCGCGCCGGCGGAGGTAGAGCTCGAACTCGATGGTGCGCGGATCACGATCGGTGGTTCGGTATCGCTCTCCGTCGAACCCACCGGAGCAACGGCCATCGGCGCGCCGTCGTCGGGTGCCGTGGGGTTCACGAAGCACCGCATCGGAAAGGGTTCGACCTATCTCCTTACCGCGCCGCTCGAGAGGTTTCTTTCCGAGACCCCCGGCGCATTCACGGATCCCGGGACTCGCGATGCGTGGCGGATCTACGCGGAGATCTCAAGAGACGTTCGAAGCCGCAGGGCGCTCGGACCCGTCGATCCGATGGTGAGCGCGACCGAGCACGAGCTCGATCAGCACTCGCGCGTGGCCGTCCTTGTGAACAACGCGCCGGACGAGCGGGTGGTTCGCCTTGCGCCCAGTCCGGGCTGGAAGGTAGAGCGCGCGATCGTCGGGTCGGTCGACGAGGAGCTTGTCGTTCGACTCCTTGCGAAGCAGGCGGCCGTGATCGTGGTGACCGATCAGTCGCTCTCTTAGGCACCCGACTCCGCCGATCCCCGGAACAGGTGGTCCCCGTGGACCGGCACGAACCCCTCACCGCCCAGGTCGTCGCTCCAGAAGCGCTTCACCCTCTTCGGGGCTGCCGTTGAAATAGCTCCACACCTCTTCGTGCGGCGTAAGGAAGAGGAGGACCCGTCCGTCGACGATCGCCGCGGCGGCCTGTTTGAGCAGGATTAGAGGCGAGTGGATGATGCCGGTCCGGTGGTAGTGCTCCAGTTCGCTCCGGCCGTACTCCGGCTCGCGCCAGACATCGATGCGCTGACCCGGATTCAGGGGTCGATTCGGGTCGGCCCGGATGACCTCCAGCACTTCGTACGGCTGGACCGACTCCCGCGCCACCGTCTCTTCCTTCCGCTCGTAGTGAGTCGCACGGGGGAAGACCCACTCCCGGTAGAGCTCCGGCGAACCGGCCTGGCGTGCCACCACGATAACGGGGGCGTGCTCCAGGCTGTGCTCCCAATCGTGCGGAATCTCGTGAAAGTCTACCTGACTCACCCACGCCTCCTGGAGAACGCAGAGAAAGCACACGACCACGACCAGCTTCCTTCGGGTCGCCACGATGCGAAGCAGCCGGCGGATGAACATCGTGCTGATCTTTGAGCCGATGCGACGCTTCTGTCAAGATCGTTCGATCTGTCGCGGCGGTACACCGTCTGCTTCCTCAGCGTAGCGCTCGGTCCTCAGCGCAGCGCTGCCTGCCCCGTGAGCGTCTGCGTCTCCTTGGGCCCGAAGCTCACGTTGACGCTCTGGTCGACGCGCACCGTATCTCCGTCGAACGTGAAACCAAACGTGAGCGTGTGCGGAGTGTCGAGCTGGCAAATCGACAGCTCGAAGCGGCGCTCCGAGGTCCACGCCCCGCTCGCCGCGGCCGGGTATTCGCACGGCCGGCCCAGGACCGATGTGCCTTCGACCCAGCGGTTGCGGCCGAAGCCTATCGACCTGCGCCCGCGACCGGCGCCGCCTGAGAGCAGGCGGTACGTGAAGGTGCTGTTGGCGAAGTCCAGCGATATCGAGTGCAGCTTCGCGTGGTTCGGCTCGAAGGTGTAGGTGCGTCCGGTGACCTCCTCCTCGATCGCCGCGCGAACTGTGCCGCTCACCGGCTTTGCGGCAAGCCCGTCGATCAGCTTCTGCGCCTTCTGTTCGGCGACGGTGTCGGCGGGGAGCGGCGCGGAACCGAACGCCGGGAGCAGCTTCTTCCACACTACGTCGAGCACCGCCTGCATCGATGCGACGCCCGAGGTGATCGCGACCACCGCGTCCTGGTCGGGCATCACGATGCAGTACTGACCGAAGGCGCCGTCGCCGCGGTAGCAGTTGTGGCGGCAGCGCCAGAACTGGTAGCCGTACCCCTGGTTCCAGTCGGAGCGCGGGTCGCTCCCGTTGTCGACCTGCGTCCGCGTCGCCTCCGTGATCCAGTCGCGCGGGATGAGCTGCGACCGCCCCCACTTCCCGCGCTGAAGATAGAGCTGGCCGAACTTCGCGATGTCCATCGCGCGCAGATAGAGCCCCCACCCGCCGAAGTTCACGCCGTTGGGATGGCTCTCCCACACCGGAGATTCGATGCCGAGCGGTTCGAACAGGCGCGGGGTGAGGTAGTCGACCAGCGTCTGGCCGGTCAGTCGCTGCACGATCGCGGCGAGCATGAACGTCGCCGCGCTGTTGTAGACGAAGTGCGTTCCCGGCTCGTGAACGACAGGGATCCGGAGGAAGGCTCGGTACGGCTGGGTCCGCGAACGCATCGTCGCCTCGGTCGCGTCCTCGGCGTGGCCGGTCGACATGGAGAGCAGGTGACGTACGCGCATCGCCTCAAGATGAGCGCTCGGCTTCTTCGGTGCGTCGTCGGGGAAGTGGTCCAGAACGCGGTCGTCGACGGAAAGCAGCCCTTCGTGTACCGCCAGGCCTACCGCGGTGGAGGCGAAGCTCTTGCTCAGCGAGTAGAGCATGTGCGGGACGTCGCGTCGGTACGGTCGCCACGCTGCATCCGCGATGACCGCGCCGTGGCGCACGACGACCAGCCCGTGCAACTGCGGGACGCGCGAGAGCGCGCGGATGAACGACTCGATCTGTCCCGAAGGGACTCCCTGTGCCTCGGGTGAGCTGTGTTTGAGCGTCATGGCCATCATCCTCCGCGACCGGTGTAGCACGCCGCCCGCAGGCGGGCAAGCCGTCTGCGGGCCAGTCGCCTCGGTATCGTCGCAGCCAGGTCGGCCGCCCTCGTTCACGCGCTTGCTTCCTGGAACGAAATGGACCACGATACCGCATGCAGCAACCGAATCTGATTCTTCGATCCGGCGATCTCTCGATCGAGATCGCCCGGCCGGGGTCGAGGGATGAGCACCACGCGACGCGGTTCAGCCCCGTCGCGTACATTCTCCAGGCTCGGTACCGGGATCACACGTACTTCTTCGACCGGGGCTCGCCGATGGAGTTCGACATCGGGGAGCGAACGACCCCGCCGGGATACGCGTTATCCCCTCCCGGGGGGTGCTTCACGAAGATCGGCGTCGGACGTCTCGAGCGCCCGACCGCAGATCCGTACAAGCTCGGCTCCACGTACCCGATTCGCGTGCGCCCGGAGACGACCGTCGAGGCCGAGTCCTCGCGTGCCGCATTCCATCAGCTGCTCGAGACCGACGAGCAGGCACCGGGGTACGAGCTCGCGGTGCATCTTGCCGTCGACGGGAACACGCTCACCATCGACTACGCGCTGCGAAACCTGGGCGAGACCACCTTCGTTACCGAGCAGTACCTGCACAACTTCTCCCGTCTCGACGACGCCGCGCTGTCGGCCGATTACCGCGTGTCGCTCGACTACGACTGCGAGATCTGTGACAGCCTCGGCGCCCAACTCGACCCACCGCAGACCGCGCTCATCCGACCGGACGGCTCACGCGCGTTCACCTTCGATGTCTCGGTCGCCCAGGAGCGGGCGAAGCTGTTCTTCAGACCGACCGGAACCCCTGCGCGCCAGCGCTGGTCGGTTGAGAACCGGGCGACCGGTACGGGCATGACGATCGAGGCCGACCGGCCGCCGCAGGTCAGCGCTCTGTGGGCGACCCGCGATCAGGTCTCCCCGGAGATGAACGTGACGCTCACGATCGAGCCTGGGGCTACCGCGCGCTGGAGTCGGAGGTACGAGTTCCGGTAGGCGCTCCCGGCTCCGTGTGGGTCATCGTCGGGCGCGGGGCTCCACATGACCATGCGATACTCGGCGTCGAAAAACTGCCAGCCGAATGCAGCCTGGTTCTGCTGGGGCAGGGCGGACGAGGCAAGCAAAGGCGCGGCGTCGAACCAGAGGATCGAAGGCTTCCCCGCGCTCGCAGCGTCGTGCCCAAGGGCAGGATCGGATATCGCGCCAAGCGCAGCAAGGGCGAGCGGCAGAGGAAGGATAGGAAAAGACCAGGCCATCGCGCTCACTCATCCTCTCCGAACAGGGCTTGCGGCAGGCCGTGGAAGTGCATCCAGCCAAGCCACGCCACATCGGTCGGGCCGGTCTCGTGCTCTTTCACGCGCCAGGAACCGTCCTGCTGTTCAAGAAGTGTCATGCTGGTTTCGCTCATCATGTCGGCGGCCGACATATCAGCATAGGGGGTGTTTTCCCAGTCGAGGCGTCGCCCATCAGGTCTGCGGATAGTGGCGATCACGAATGCATGCGTACCAAATCTTCGTGCCACGATTGGTGACAGGTGTACCGCACGGCCCAACTCTTCGTGCAGATGCTCCGCAACGGTGTTCAGAACACCTTCGATCTCTTCACCCGGGGCGAGCGGCCCGGGGGGGGGCTCGGCCGGTGCCGTGGCCGAGGCTGTGTCTGGTTCTGCGGCGGGTGCGGCGGCGGTCGGCGCGGCATCGGTCAGGATGTCCAATGCCCGCCTGTAGGCTGTGGCGGCAAAGGCCGGGTCGGTATCAAAAAGCGCATCGCCAAGGGCGATCCATCCTTGCAGATGGGTCGGGTCATGACGTACCGCCAGCCGCCACGCAGCCACAGCCCGAACGCGATCACCGTCCTCCATCGCAGCCTGACCTGCGGCGTAGAAACGCTGTGCGGCTTGAGCATCATCTTGAGCTTGCGCAAACGTCGCTTGCGAAGAAAGCAA
>RECL01000355.1 GCA_007694025.1 Spirochaetaceae bacterium | reverse complement strand
CGGCGTGCTCGGCGATGAAGCCGTCGTAGACCGCGCGCCGGCGCGTCGCTTCGGAGTCGGCCGCTTCGCGCTCGGCGGCGAGCGACCGCACGCGCTCGGAGAGCTCGCCGATCTTCCGGTTGAGCTCGCCGAGCCCTCGCTCGGTCGACGCGATGCTTCCGGTGAGCGCACCGATCTGCAGCTTGAGCTCTTCGAAGGAGCTCGTGTCGACCTGCGCGATCCGGTCGTTAATCTCAGCAACCTGCGCGGTGAGCTGTTCGACTCGTTCGACCGCGGAGGCGAGCTCGGCGATCTGCGGGAGCGTCCGGAGTACCCGGTTCTGGAGCTCGATCTTCTGCTCGAGCACGCGCCTGCGCGCAAGGAGCGCTTCGATCTGGAGACCGATCTCTGCGATCCGCGCTTCGACCGCGGCCAGACGGCGTTCGCGCGCCTGTATGCCGATGTACCACCGCTCGTACACCTCGGGCTTCACGCGCTTCGCGGTGTGCCCGGAATACGCCATGCATTCGCGGGTGATCGCGCGTCCGAACGACTTCAGCGTGTCGATATCCGCGCGGATCACGTCGCCCAGGAGGAAGGCCGCGTAGCGGCGCGCCGCGGGGCTCCGTGCGACGACGACCTCGGCAAGCGATCCGGCGAGCGCGTCGGGCTCATCAATGGCGCCCAGGTTCGGAAGGCCGACACCCGCGGTCTTCGCCGGGAGCCGGTCGTAGATCGACAGAGCGCGCTGGAAGTCGGCTTCGGGGACCAGCACGTTGAAGCGCTGGGTGTTGAGCCAGCCCTCGACCGCATTGTGCCACGCCTCGTCGTCGACCTCCAGAAGGTCGGAGAAGATGGATGAATCGATCCCCGCCTTCTCGAGCGCGGCGCGTAGCTCCATCGTCGCCGGCGGATACCGGAGCATCCCCGATCGTAGCTCCCCCTGCTCCGCGTAGAGATCGGCGAGCTCGCGCTTCGCGGCGTCGACGGCGACGTCGGCTTCGACCGACTCGCGCGTCGCGTCGCGGATCGACGCGTCCAGGGCCGCCTCTTCGGCGTCGATCGATTCGGCAAGGGAGCGGCCGAGCATCGCCTGGCACTGCGCGATCAGTGTGTCGCGACGATCCGCGCGCTCGCGCTCGTGGGTGAGCGCGCGCTCGGTCTGCTCGCGGTCGCGCTGCAGCCGTTCGTAGAGTCGGTGCTGCTCGTTCTCCGCGAGCGCGAAGGTGATCTCCTGCCGCTGCGCGTCAAGGCGCTCCTTCCGCTCGGTCTCCAACCGGTGATAGTCGCGCGCGTTCGCAAGTTCGCGGCCGACCTCATCGCTGCGCCGGTCGATCGCCGACAGCCGGTCGTCGGCCTCCTCGTAGCGGAGGCGCACATGGAGGTACTCCTGGCGCAGGATCTGGCGGAGCGTCTGCAGCACGTCGTCGGAGAGCTTCGCGATCGCCGACAGGCGCTCGATCTTGCGCTCGACCGCGACCGCCTCGCCTTCGGCGATCCGGTAGTTCTCCAGGTTCTCCTTCATCGCGCCGACGTCGACGTTGTGCTCTTCGAGGATGTAGTTGCAGACGAAGTGGTTGACCGACGTGAACGGCGTGAAGCTCACCGACCGGACGACCGCTTCCAGGTAGGGGTTGAACTCTCCGACCCTCCGGTAGACGCCGAGCAGATGCGTGAGGCGCGCGTTGTACTCGCGCTTGGTCGCGCATAAGTGCGCGCCCGCCTGGCGCAGCCGGTCGCGAAAGGCACGCGGCGCGATGAACGCGTCGTTGTCGAAGACCGGTACGTCTTCGAGCACCGCGTCGTCAAAGATCCACTCGTGCTCGCGCGCGTCGCCGTCGACGAACGCCTCGACCATGATGCCCGCGCAGAAGCGCTTCTCACCGTCGGCGAACTCCAGGATCACGTGCGATATGCAGTCGCCGCGGACGAAGTCGACCGCGTCGGTCCCGATCTTGCACCGGCAGTAGCTTTCGAGCGAGCGCGCAGCGCGTCGGTCGGACGCGGCGGAGTTGAAGCGAATCCGGCTGACCTGCGCGACGAGCGCGTACTGGATCGCGTCGATGATCGTCGACTTGCCGGTTCCGTTGTCGCCGGCAAGGAGCGTCGTCGGCCCGAAGCTCACGATCGAGTCTGAGAAGAAGTGCCAGTTCACCAGCCGCAGTCGCCTGAGCTCGAGCATCACTCCTCCTCGTCAGCGTCGTCGACGGTGTCATCCTCGTCGTCGAGGTCGTCGTCGGTGTCGGCGTCGTCACCGGGGTCGCCGGCGGTGGCCACGGCGCCCACCGGCGCGCCGTCGGCGAGTTCAGCGAGTCGCGCCTCGAGCTCTTCGATCGTCTGCGCGTCGAGCGCAAACGCGAGCGACGGGTAGAGGATCACCGTCGCATCGGGATCGTTGTCGTCGCCAACCAGCCGGATCAGCCGCAGGCTCTGCAGCCTGCGCAGGATCGCCAGGAAGGGGGTCTTCTTCAGCGTCGACTTCGTGAGCGCGCGGTAGCGGTCCTGGATCTGGTGGCGGCGTACCGTGCGTTCTCCATGAAGCTCGATCTCCCCGGCCTTCTCCTCGTAGAGCAGGCGCGCGATCAGAGCGATGATGCTTTCGATCTTGCGCAGGCGCAGCCGCGCCGCCGCGGGACCTTCGAACGCGATCACACCGAGCGACTCGTCCCGGCGCAGCCCCCATCCGGCGAAGGCCAGGTACGCCTCGCAGAGGTCAAGGTTGGCGACGACGAACCGGTACGCGCGCTCGTGCGAGTCGATCGACCGGACCAGAAACCCTTCGGTGAACAGGAGGTTCATCGCGATCCGAAACTGTTCGCGCTCGGCGTCGGGTAGCCGCGTGAGATGGAGCAGTTCGTCAGCCACCGTCGTGCCTCCGGATGAATCGGTGCGAGGGAATCACGAACCCCTCGGTCTCGACGTGGTCGTCGCCCCATTCTACCTGATACGGAAAGGAACCGCTCGGCCGTTCGGCGTAACTGGCCGCATAGAGCACGCGGATGTAGCCGTCGATCCCGTCGATCAGATCGTGCGCCAGGACCGAGTCTCCCGGCCGCCGGCACACCCGACCCAGGAAGGCGGCTACGCGCCTCTGGTTGAGCTGCCCGGCGGCGCGCAGCTCGAGCTCGCGCACCGCGATCGCCTCTTCATCGGCGTCGATCACCGGCCGGTCGAGCGCGGCCGGCTCGATCTCTCGAGAGCGCGACACGTAGAGCGACGCCGCGGTCACGAACCGCAGCCGATGGAGCTTGACCGCGATTCCCGCCGGAAGCGTTCCGTCGGCTATCGCGCCGACGAGCGACGCTATCCTGCCCTTCAGGCTCGTGTCCGCGTGCAGCTGCGCGCGGATACGCTCGGTTGATATCCTGGAGTAGCGGCGATTGCGGTCATCGATCGACTCCAGGATCGGATCGATCGACGCAAGGTCGTCGCGGATCTCCACGAGCATCGCGCGCACGCGCTCGCGCGCGCCGGCCGCGTCGATCCGCTGGATGATCGCCAGGCGTCCGGCGGTCTGGTCCATCCACGCGTCGTCCTTCAGGAACCGGCCGATCGCGCGCGCGATACGCGGGCGGTAGCGCGACAGGTTGTCCGACGTCTTCAGCCGGGTGTACGCCCGGTCGACGACCTCGTGCATGTAGACGTCGTAGTGGCTCCGCAGAATCTCCGGGATCGACTGGTCGTGGTCGAACAGCGACTGCACGTGGCCCCGGATGTTCTGTTCGAGCACCTTGAGCGACTCGATCAGCATCCGCGTGTGGTAATGAGCGTTGAGCACCGCGTGCTCGCCGTGCTCCTTCGCCGAGTCGCCCGCGATCGACGAGTAGACCGCGACGATGTGGCTCTCGTATTCAACCGCGGTGCCGCGGTCGGTCGCGTCGAGCGCCTCAAAGAACGGTCGCGCGTGCGACTTGATCGTGACCAGGCGCGTGAAGTCGAGCTGCTCCTCCTCATCGATCCATCCGTACGCGATGAGCCGGCGCAGCGCCGCCGACCCGAGCGCGCGCGGCTCGGCGACCGCACGCGATCCATCGCCGGGAGCGTCACCCTGCGCGACCGTGACCGACTCGTCGGCCGCGTCGGCCCCGTCGACCAGGATCCCCGCCGATTCCGCGGGCGCATCGAGCGCCGCAAAGTACGACGCGAACCGGTCGACGACAAGCTCGCGCTCCACGCCGTGGTGGTACTCCAGGAAGAGGCGGTAGTAGATCAGCAGGAGCTCGGCGTAATGGTGACGGTTTGTCGACGCGAGCGGGGAGAAGAAGAGTTCGGGAAGGTGGGTGAAGATCACGCGACAACCGGCTGGCTTCGCACGATCACGACAGAAAGGCCGCGATCAGCGGACCGGCTAGCGCCGCGACCGCAATCACGATCGTCAGCATGGTCATCCAACGGTTCATATGCCGATCGGTCCGATCAAACCCGGCCTGCATGTCGCTGCGCATGTCCTCGAACCGCTTGTCGACCTGCTCAAAGCGTTTGTCGACCTGCTCAAAGCGTTTGTCGACCTGCTCGAAGCGGGCGTTCATGTCGGCACGCTGTTCCTCGAACCGCTTGTCGACCGCCTCAAACCGTTTGTCGACCTGCTCGAATCGCCTGTCAACAGCCTCGAATCGGGCGATCATGTCGCCGCGCAGATCCTCGAACCTCTGGTCTACGACTTCGAATCTCTTCTCCATGAGATCGAAGCCACGCTTCATCAGGTCGCGACTCGCGCGCAGTTCTTCGTCGACCCGGACGATTCGCTCGAGCAGGTGCGGATCGGTTTGCGGCGGTCGGTCGACGTCGCGAATCCACGACGCAAGGTTCTCCTTCACGTAACCGCCGATCGTCTCAAGGGTTTCTCTGGTCAGTTCCATAGTTTCGCTCACGGGTCCTCCCGAACCATATAACGGCCCGAAAGTGATCCTTGCTTCAGTATATACCGGTGAATCGGAGGTGTCATGCCCGGCTGTCGCCGGGCGCCCGGGCGGGCGCCCGGGCCGGGCGGCGGCGCTGAAGCGGCAGCTCTTCAGAGCAAATTAGTCACGGCTACCGCGACGGTCATCAGCCCCAGGATCACCGATATCACCGTCATCGAGTGACTGGTCTGTTTGCGGGCGGCGTCGAACCCCGCGAGCAAATCGGCGCGCAACTCCTCGAACCGCTTGTCGACTTGCTCGAACCGTCTATCGACCTGTTCGAACCGGGCGTTGGTGTCCGCACGCATCTGTTCAAACCGCTTGTCGATCTGGTCGAAACCCAGTTTCATGAGCTCCCGCTGCGACTTGAGTTCCTCTTCGACCCGGACGATCCGCTCCAGATAGACAGGATCGAGCTGCACGGTTGTCACCGGAGGGGAGGCATCGCGAAGCCAGCTATTCAGGTGTTCGCGAACGTAGGATCCGACCTGTTCAAGGTGCTGTCGTGTCAGTTCCATGGTGGCGCTCATTCGTTACTCCTCTACAGAGTAACTGCCAATTCGGCGGTCCTGCTTCAATATACGTCGCTCTTCGTGGATGGTCTACGACGCGTCGTCTTCCGTCAAACGCCGAAGAACCGCTCGGAGCGCCGGGCGTGCCCCTGCCCGCCAGCGGCGGCCAGGGTCGGGCTCTTCCGGGGGTTCCGTCCGGCGCAGAGCACCGGACCGCTCGCGTCGCGGTGCGCGACGCAGCGCCCCTTCGATCTCTCACGCACTCCCATCAGGAGATTACGTGGCATGCGCGGTCTACGCACGCTTTGGTGACGATGCGTCTACTCTCTCTGCTCGAAATGATGGCAAATCCGAAGGAGAGTGATCGTGGCCTTGTGGATCGAATACCGGACAACGTAGCGGCGAGCGTTTCATTCCAGCGTTCGCGCTCCTGTCTGTCACGCTCGATGTACTGCTCAACCTCCGGACTCAAACGAACGGTTGTCACTGCCACGGGTCCTCCGACTACAGACCACTACAGTGTAGCGGATCGCATCGATCGAGTCAGAGCCAGGGGATTCTGGGCTACCCGGCAGATCACGCCGCGATGGCGTCACTCGATGTCATCGAGCGCACTCGCGATCTGCTGCATCTTAGCGGCAAATCCTCTATGGGCGTCGACAAAGGCGTCGGTCGCCGGTCCCACCTTGCCCTGAACCAGCCGAGTGCGATCGGGGTCGAGCGGTCGGGCGTACAGGTTGCGAAACAGGTGTCTGAACGATCGCAGTTCATCAACAAGCGCGCAGGTTTCTTCGGTGAGGAGCGCCGGACGAATCGTTGGAATGTCGAGTGTCATGCGGCGAAGCAGTTCTCTGTGCCACGACTCACCCTCAAGGCCGTTCTCGAAGAACTTGGCGACACGCACGCAGTAGTTCTCCATCACTCCGTAGACGTTGTGAATCGTGTATCCCAACGCCGCCCAGTCAAGAGAGTCCGTCGCCCCGTGTTCGATGCGCTTCCACGCCCGTGCGTTCTCCGCGACGACCAGGTTGAGGTCGCGTACATCGGTGTTCAGTTCGGCTAGCAGCCGCTCGAAGTCACTCCTGCTTCGCTTCATAGAGGACCACCCCCTCCGCCAGTACGCGGTCCAGGATTCCCGGACGCAGCTCGTCGATTCCGATGATGTCGACCGATTGCGGCACACTCAAGGCGATCCGCTCCAGGAGTACGCGGTCGCCGCCCTCCACGGCCAGATCGATATCCGAGTCCGCGCGGTAGCGCCGCCCGGGCAGGGTCGACCCGAACAGCACGACACGCCTGAGCGTCGGGTCTTCCTGGCCCATACGGTCCGCGAGCTCGCAGGCAGCGCGGTACGCCGCGTCGTGAGCCCGAGCCAGTTGCGCTACGGCGCGCGCGTTTTCGCGGTTGAGTCGATCTACGATAGCCTGCAGATCCGGAGCGATGGCCATACCGGAAGTGTCGTTCAAATCGACGGTCCGTTCAAGGGCCGTTCGATGGTGCGTTCAGGATTGGACGAGCCCGTGGCTGGGCGGCCGCGTTGTCAACCAGGTGTGTGGACTTTGCCCGGGTCAAGATCCAACGTGTATGACAGAAGTGTCTCGACGTTCATTTTGCGCGACGCCGAGAGTATCTCGATTCCGGTTATCCTTCCGTCGGCGGTTGTGTCCAGGTTCACGCCTTCAGATATCTCGACGACACCGTCAGGTGTCTCGTCGCCCAACTTCAGATACACCGCATCGACCTTGTCATCATAGCTTACGGTCATTGTGTTCTTCCGACATCAGGCAAAGGCTGTGGCGCGTCGAACCGAGCGCAACGTGAAACGAACTGGTCGCGACACTTGCAGGTCGTTTAGCATCGCAAGCTCAGGCACCATCTCCTGAAGCTTGTAGGTCAGGACATCGAGCGTCTCCGCCTCGGTTGCCAAGCCCAACTCGTCGTTGACAGCAACCCAGACCCGGGCATCTTCGTCGTAGTGTGCTTCGATGACAAGGTTATCCACACTCAGAACGTAGCCTATCGCGATTGCCCGGTCAATAACACTCGCGTGCCGCCGTGAGTGCCGTCTACGCCTCAAGATCAGGAGCATCGACATCGATATCGTGCGCGGCGTCGCGAAGGCGCTTGTCCAGGGTCAACAGGGAGCCTCCGGTCGTTTCCGCGAGCGCCAGGTAGGCCGCGTCGTACGCGGTGATGGAGAATTGGGTGGAAAGGTGGAACAGATGCACGGCGTCGATGAGCGATGCCGCGTCGCGGGTTTCGTGGGGCAACCGGGCCAGGAGCGAGAGCGCCTCGCGTGCTTCGGCGAGCTCGAGCCGACCGCGGCGAGCAGCCTGAAGGAGAACGTTCGTACACTCGTACCACCAGAGCGACGGTACGACTACGCGAACCAGGTCCGGTCCCTGGCGCGTGAGATGTGCCTGGACTGCCGCGGACGACTCGTCGGGGAGCACCAGCGCCACTGCAGCCGAGCAGTCCAGAATGAGCGTACTCAACGGTCCCGGTCCGCTCTGACCGCTTCCACGATGCCGAACGCCGGTCGGTCGGCCCCGATACGTACACGCAGATCGGCGCACTCCTGCAGGAGCGCGGTCAGACCGCCGCCCGCTTTGTGAGGACACAGGTCCGCGAGCGGCACTCCGCGCCGGGTAATCGTGAAGCTCTCGCCGCGAGAGGCGCGTTCGAGGTACTCGGAAAGATGGGTCTTGGCGTCAAAGGAGCCGATCTCACTACTCATACAACCAGTTTAATAAACCAGTTCATACATGGCAACCGGGACATAGCAGGA
>RECL01000221.1 GCA_007694025.1 Spirochaetaceae bacterium | reverse complement strand
CGATCAGGAGCGCCTCTTCGCGCTTCAGCCGGACCGTCATCAGCGTCGCGATCACTGCGGTGCCGCTCGCACCGATGACCCAGTTCGCGGAGACCAGAAACGCGCCGATGAACAGGAGCAGGTACGAGGTGTACATCGGGTGCCGGACAAAGCGGTAGGGACCGGTCGTCACGAGCTTGTGCTCAGGCCGGATCACGAGCGTACTGGAGAAGTAGACGCCGAGCTCGCGGTGGACCAGCACGATCAGCGCGACCGCGCCAAAACCGACGACGACGCCGACCGACCGCAGCGCGAACGGAAGCGACACGTACATCCAGTCGCCGCTGCCCGTCACGATCCCGCCGGATGAGAAGAAGATGAAGCTCACCGTCGCGTAGAGAAGCGGCAGACCGAGCAACCAGCGCAGCACGACCGGGAAGAGGCCTTCGCGGCGCGTGAACACGCCGTCGCGGATCGCGCCGGTCGAAATCCGGTAGTAGAGCCTGACCGCGGTCAGGCACGAGAAGATCGCGATGAACGCTATCTGGAAGAAGATCGACGGTTCCATCGGTGTCCGGCGTCTATTCGGTATGGACGCCGACGATGATCTGTTCGGCGGTGCGCTTGGGCACGTGGTGCGTGCCGTCGGGCTCCCGGTAGTACTTCACCGACGCGCCGGGCGCCGCGTCTTCCAGCACAACCGTCTCAACCGGCTCCCCGAGCGCGATCACGAGCGATATCTCGTACCGGTCATCCAGCCCGAGCGTACGCGCGAGCGGGATCGTCTTCATCGAACCGAGCATGCACCCGCCGAGCCCCTTCTCCACCGCGCCTAGCAGGATCGTCTGGCTCGCGATCCCGACGTCGAGCAGCGCGGTGCTCGGTTTGATCTCCTTGTCGGTCAGGACAACTATGTACCCGGCTGGGCGCTCGCCGGGCTCGGGCCCGTCCCATTCGGGCAGCGATCCGGCCCACGACACGGTAGCGAACACCTTCGCATTGATCGCCGCGCCGCAGCACAGCACGTACTTCAGCGGCTGGCTGTTCATCCCCGACGGACAGTGACGCGCGAGTTCGACCAGCTCGCGAAGCGTCGCCTCCGGAACGATCCGATCCTCCCGGAAACGACGATAACTGCGGTTTCGGTCGACGAGTTGCTTGAATGTCATAGTGCCGCGATCATACCACGAGCCGGCGCGCCACGCTACAGCGCGCGGCCGACGACGCGGTTCAGGCGCTTGACGAAATCGGCCGGCTGCTTGACCGGCGCGCCTTCCACCAGCAACGCCTGGTCCAGGAGCAGGAACGAGACGTCGTCGACGAACTCCTGATCGCTCTGCGAATCGCCAAGCGACGCAAGCTTCGCGACGATTGCGTGGTCCGGGTTGATCTCCAGGATCGGCTTCACGTCGGGCAGGTCCTTCTGACCCATCGCCTTGAGCAGCGACTGCATCTTCATCGTCGGGTCGGCGTCGTCGACGACGATACAGCTCGGGCTGTCGGCCAGCCGGATCGACAGGCGCACGTCCTTCACTCGATCCCCAAGCGCCTTCTTGATCCGTTCGACAACGGGCTTGAGCTCCTTCTCCTTGCCCTTGTCCGCCTTTTCCTTCAGGTCGTCACCGGCGTCGGCGCGGTTGACCGCCTTGAGATCGGTCTCCTTGTACTTGCCAAGCGTCGGGATCACGACTTCGTCGAAGTCGTCGTCCATGATCAGGACCTCGATCTCCTTCTTCCGGTACGCTTCCAGCAGCGGAGAGTTGCGCAGCGTCTGCTCGTCGTCGCCGGTGATGTAGTAGATCGCCTTCTGGTCGCCGAGCATCCGCTGCTTGTACTCGTCAAGGCTGGTGTAGCCGTCGACGCTGGTGCTCTTGAACCGGACCAGGTCCATCAGCGCGTCGCGGTTCGCGTAGTCCTGGTAGAGCCCCTCCTTGAGCGGCCGGTTGTACTGCGCGATGAACTTCGTGTAGAGCTCCTTGTCCTCGAGCGCGATCCGCTGCAGCTCGCCGAGCACCTTCTTCACGCTCGCCGAGCGGATGCTCGCCATCACGCGGTTTTCCTGGAGGATTTCGCGGCTGACGTTCAGCGGCAGATCCTCGCTGTCGATGATGCCGCGCAGGAAGCGCAGATAGGTCGGCATCAACTCCTTTTCGTCGTCGGTGATGAAGACGCGCTGGACGTAGAGCTTGACACCGGGCCGATAGTCGACCTGGTACATGTCGAACGGCGCCTGCGACGGTACATAGAAGAGCGTCGTGTATTCGAGCGTACCTTCGGCCTTGGTGTGGAGCCAGAACAGCGGGTCCTCTGAGTCGTGCGAGATCGTCTTGTAGAAGTTCTTGTAGTCGTCGTCGGAAAGCGCGGTCTTGCCCTGCTTCCAGAGCGCGCTCGCCGCGTTGATCTGCTCGAGCTTCTCCTCCTTGCCCTTCTCCTTGCCCTTGTCGTCGTACTCGCTCTTCGTGTAGCGCAGGTAGATCGGGAACGCGATGTGGTCGGAGTACTTCTTCACGACGTCCTGGATCTGCCAGCGGTTCGCGTACTCCTTGCCTTCGTCGTTGAGGTGGAGCGTGATCGTAGTGCCGAACGAGTCCATCTCCGTGGGGGTGATCTCAAACTCGCCCTTCCCGTCGCTGACCCAGCGGTACGCAGACTCCTCCCCGGCCTTGCGGCTCGTAACCTCGA
Organism: Spirochaetaceae bacterium; assembly: GCA_007694025.1. Classification (GTDB taxonomy): domain Bacteria; phylum Spirochaetota; class Spirochaetia; order DSM-27196; family SLST01; genus SLST01. The sequence continues at coordinate 29,433 of RECL01000221.1, read as the reverse complement.
CCTTGTCGGCGACCATGAACGCGCTGTAGAAGCCGACGCCGAACTGGCCGATCAGATTCGAGTCCTTCTTCGCGTCACCGGTCAGCTGCGCGACAAACCCCTTGGTGCCGCTCTTCGCGATCGTGCCCAGGTTCTCGACCAGCTCGGCTTCGTTCATCCCGATCCCGGTATCGGCGATCGTGATCGACTTGTGGTTGGTTTCGTCGAACGAGATATCGATCCTTGGATCGAACTGGAGCGACTTGTACGCATCGTCGGTCATCGTCAGGTACTTCAGCTTGTCGATCGCGTCCGACGAGTTGGAGACGAGCTCGCGCAGGAAGATCTCCTTGTGCGAGTAGAGGCTGTGTACGATCAGGTTGAGTAGCTGTGAGACTTCGGTCTGAAACTGGTGTGTTGCCATATCTACTCCCTCATTGCCCCGTGGCGACAAGCGGTGCCGACGCAGAGGCTTCAACGATTCCGGAATTGAGGAGAAGGTACCAACAGCCGGGCGACCCGACAACCGCCGTGCATCTGCGCAGCAGATGCCAAGGTGGACGCGAAGCGTCCGCTGGTGTATCTGCGCAGCAGATGCTGAGGCAGGCACTCCGCGCGCGTACGTGCATCTGCAAGGCAGATGCAAAGGCGGCGTCTTCGCCGCCTAGGGTTGCGGAGACAGGTCGTAGATCAGGATGCGCGAATTGCGGTCGCGGTTGTACGTGCGGCGCTTCGGTTCGGGGATGTCGTCGACGGCGCCGGGACGGAAGCCGATCAGCTCGAACCAGTCGGACGCCTGCGTCGTCAGCACGAACACCTCGGAGAGCCGGGCGGCGCGCGCGACGTCGATCAGGTAACTGACGAGCCTGCGCCCGATCCCGAAGTGCTCGTAGTTGTCGTCGACGGCGAGCCCGGCGATCTCAGCCTGCGTCTCTCCGTAACGGTGGAGGGCGCAGCACCCGTGGACCATCCCGTCGGTCTCGAACACGACGTAGTCTTCGATCGCGTCGTGGAGGTCGCTCTCCGACCGGCTCACGAGCAGCCCGCGCCCGACAAGCGGCTGCATCAGGCGGTAAACGTCGGGCACGTCGCCCGCGCGCATCCTGCGGATCGACTGGTACTCGTTTCCGTGGACCATCGTCCCGACGCCCAGGTTGGAGAAGATCTCCTGGAGAATCACCCCTTCCGACCTGCCGTCGACGATGTGCACGCGCTCTACACCGCCTGAGACCGCGCGCAGACCGAGCCCGACAAGCTCCACCGCGAGCGTCTCACGCGCGGCGTGGAGATCGACGAACCGCTGCGCCTGGTCGACGTTGAGCCGCGAGATCCGGCCGTCGGTGGTCGCGTCGATCTCAACGTCCATCGGATAGTCGGCGGTCACGATCGGATCGATCTCCGACAGGAAGAAGAGCTTGCTCGCGCCGAGCGCGACCGCCAGGTGCGTCGCGAGCTCGCGCGAAGAGATGTTATACGGCTTTCCTGAGCGGCTCCACCCGATGCACGGCAGAATCGGGATCGTCCCCTGCTCGATCGTCGCGCGCAGCAGATCGACGCGAACCTTGTCGACGGTGCCGGCGTCCTGGTAATCGACGCCGTCGACGACACCGAGGCTGCGCGCGCGCACCCAGTTTCCGATCACCGCGTTCACGCCCTGCCCGCTCAGCGACGTCATGATTCTATTCGCCGCGTCGAACGCGGCCATCTTGATGAACGGGATCGCGTCGGGAGTGGAGATACGCACGTGTTTGTACTTCCGGCACTCGACGTTGTACCGATCCAGGATCTCATCGATCCGCGTGCGGGCGCCGGCTACGAGCACGATCCGGATGCCCGCCTCGTGCATCATCACAAGGTCGCGCATCACGCCGACGATCGCCGGGCGCAGCACCACCGCGTCGTCTAGCTGGAGGACAAAGGTCTTGTCGTGAAACGCCTGCGCGTAGCGAAAAACTTCGCGGATCAGTTCGACGTGCTCGTGCGCGTTGATCATCTACTGATACTGAATATACACCGGAACCGGATCGAGTCGAAGGACGTCGGCCGGACTCATCAGCGGATAGTCGTAGCCACCCGCGCGCCAGCTCTTGGGATAGAAGAGCTTGAAACCCTTGAGCGGGATGTTTCTGGCCAGCACGTTGAAGCGCCAGCTGTCGATCTTCTGCGCCGGGTTGCCGAATCCGTCGGCGTGATGAATCAGGTCGACGCGCGGAAAGTCGGCGCGTACCTGCTCGCGATTACGGATCATCCGCCAGTTGAACTGGTGGACGACGAGCATCCGCGTCCCCGGCAGGTTGTGCTCGATCAGGTAGTCCTGCATCATCTGCTGCGCCATGTTGATCTCCGACGCGTCGACGCCGCCGATCTCAAGCCCCGGTCTGTCGGTTACCCACTCTGGGTCGAACGCAAGGTGCACGTGCGGGTAGCGAAGGTAGGGCAGCATCTGCTCCATCGCTCCCCGGACGGTCCCGGCACCGATCTGGTGGTCCAGAAAGACGATGATGTCGTTCGCCGCGGCGAACTCGATGTACTCGCGCAGCTGCGCCTCCCGGACGACAGTGACGGTCGCGTCCGGGTGGACGGTCGCAAAGATGATGTGGAACGCCGGTGCGACGCCGATCGCCCCGGCGAGCGCATCGTATTCGGCGGCGCGCGCCTTCAGCAGTTCGGCCATGACCGGCAGATCGGTCTCACCGAGCGCGCCCATCCGGCGGCTGTTCGGGTGCCCGTAGTACGCAACGACGATCCGGTCGCGCACGACGCCGTTGCTCGCTCGCGCGGCCGCCGGCCACCGTCCCGCTACATCGAGCGCGTCGCGCTTCGCGTCGATGTCGATCCGCAGAAGCGACGGAACCCCGGGCCCTGGAGTCGGCAACGCGGCGATGATCGTTGGTTCGGCCGGCGGATCGGGCAGAACCGCCGGCGGATCGTACTCCGGGGCGACGAACAGACCTTCGGTGGCCGGTCCCGCGGTCCCGGCGGGGCCGGGGTCGAGGACGCTCTCAGGGTCGACGCGAAGCGGGTCTTCAACCGCACCGGCAAGCGCGGCAAGCCCGAGAAGAAATCCTGCGATGAGTCGTTGTCGAATCATACTCTCTTGTCGACCTCACGATGACAACGCTTCACGATATCTCGTATAGTGGTCGCGATGCGTTGGGTGATGCTCTGCCTTACCCTGCTTTTTCTCACATCGTGCGACCGTGTGCAAGACCGCTCCAATCGGTCGACGATCCGGTTGGAGGAGAAGATCGTAACGCTCCTGGAGCTCAACACGTACGAGCACGTGTACCGCGATCTGGTCTACTTTGGCGAGGAGCGCAGCTTCCTGTTCATTCGCACGATGGAGCGCGCGACGCTCTTTTCGGTCGACATCCGGGTCCGGGCGGGAGTCGATCTCTCCGATGGCGTCACACTCAGGCCAGACCGGAGCAGCCCGGGGCGGATCGCCGTCGCGATACCGCGATCGAAGATCCTGATGGTCGACGCCGACGAGTCGACGCTCCGCGAGTACATGATCCGCGAACGCGGTGGTCGGATCGGATTGCTGGAGATGAGCGGCCAGCTGGAGGCGGTCAAGGCGCGCACGGCCGCCGACGCGGTTCGCCGCGGCATACTGACCCGGGCGGACGCCAACGCGCGCGCGCTGGTCACGAGCCTCCTGTCGATGGCCGGTTTTGACGACGTGATCTACGACCAGAGTACCCCCGGGGGCGAGCGATGAAGGCGTGGCGGCTGCGGCTGGCCTTCGTTGCGGTGCTCATCGCGGCGATCGTCGTGCTGCTGTTCACCGACATCATCGGCGTCTCGCTGATACCGTGGCTGCCGGGCATCCGGTTCCACCGGTCGGTCACGACGGCGTCGTCGTCGATCACTCTGGAGCAGGTCCGGTCGATCGCGGCGCTCAACACCGTCGGACTGGTCCACCGGACGGTCTTCCCGTACGACTACATGGAGAGCGGGCTGTCGCTCCCGCCGATCCTGCGCAAACTGCGCGCTACCGACGCATCGGTGCGTGACACGCTCACCGACGTCGAGTACCGCTATCTCACCGCGTATAACGTAGCCGAACGCGCGAACTTGGGGATGAGCGCCGGGTCGTTCGACTTCGTCGTCGTTACGCTTGTGCTGACGGCGGGATTCGACCTGTCGTCGTCCGACGTGAGCTTGAGCGTCGAAGAGTACGTCACCGACGGAGTCAACCGCCGACGCGCAATCGTGGGGCTGCCGGCGGCAACGATCACCGACGTCACGATCGAGGACATCGATCCCGCCGACTACCCCTACCCGAACGTCGCGCTCGGCCCCGAAGGCTGGCGACTGATCACCGAGTACGTCCGCGAGCACGCTGTCTCCGCGGACGCGAAACGCGAGCTCGTCGACACCGCACGGCGGCGCGGCGAGTCGTTTTTCGCCGAGCTCCTGAGTCAGGCGAGCTTTTCGGACGTTGTGTTCGAGCGCGCGGCGGAGTAGCCCGGCGGAATAACCGCCCGGCGACCGCACCCGACGCCGCGAATCGCAGCGCGCACCGGACATCCGGCGGCGCTCGGGGTATACTCTGGCGCATGGTGGGCGTGGAAGACGCACGCGAGTTTTTCCTGCACGATCCTTACGTGCTTCTCAACCTGGAGGCCACGGAAGCCGCACGCGACGAAGTCGCGCTTCTGTGGTACGACGACCTGCACGAAACCGATCAGCGGCTGATCGATGACGCGTTCGCCGACGTCGACGCGCTGTTCGCCGGACGCGTCGCGGGATACCGCGCCTGCTCAACCCCCTACCATTCGGTCGGCCACACGATGCTCATCACGGTCGCGATGGCACGCATACTGGACGGTGCACGCCGATCGGGCGTCTGTGACGCATCTGCCGCGGTGCCGGGGCTGCTGGCGGCGCTCTACCACGACTCGGGCTATATACAGGATGCCGGCAACGACTCGGAGGTTGCTCTGTCGGATCACGAGCGGCGCAGCGTCGATCAGCTGATGCGCTTCTGCGCATCGGCGCGGATAGACGGTCCGACGACGACCCTTGCCGTGTCGGCGATCGCACGCCGACCGGAACCCCGGCGCGACGCCTCCGACATTGGCCCGTCGGCCTCCGACGCCGACGCGGACGCCACGGATCGGGAGCCGACGCTCGCAACGATGCTCCTGTACGCCGATCTTCTGGGTCAGATGGCCGACCGAGCGTACCTGGAGAAGCTTCTGCTGCTCTACGACGAGTTCCGACGAACCGGTGTCGACGCGTACCGGAGCGAAATCGAGCTGCTTCGCGGCACCGCGGGGTTCTACGGCTCGATCGCGAAGCGATCAAGAGGACGCCTCGATCAGGTTTCCGGGTATCTGCGCGCGCACTTCGCCGACCGAGCGGGCGCCGCGCGCGACCTCTACTCGGAATACGTGGGGAAGAACATGGACTACCTGGCGAGCCTGCTGACGATCTACCGCGACGAGTACCGAGACCGGCTGCGTCGACTTCCGACCGACCCGAACGGGTTGCCGCTCGCGAACTGATTCGGTACTATATATATAAATTATCTTATACAAGGATGCACGATGAGTGAGAAACTGACAACCGCCGACTTCAAGGCGAAGGTGTTCGACTGGGAAGAGAACAGCGAGTGGGCGTACAAGGGCGAGCTGCCCGCGATCGTCGACTTCTACGCAGACTGGTGCGGCCCGTGCAAGATGGTCGCCCCGATCCTGGAGGAACTGAGCCAGGAGTTCGAGGGGAAGATCAACGTATACAAGGTAGACACCGATGCAGAGCAGGAGCTCGCGATGGCGTTCGGGATCCAGAGCATCCCTTCGCTGCTGTTCATCCCGGTCGGGGAGAAGCCGCAGATGGCAGCCGGAGCGCTTCAGAAACAGCAGTTCTACCAGGCCATCAAGGATGTCCTGAAAGTCGAAGCTGCATAGCCGAAACCATTGATTCGCCTGGCGGGTCACGGTATTCTTATGCGCGAAAGCCGCATTCTGATGTAACCATTCATCAGGAGTGTGGTTCTCTTTTATGATTGGGGCCGGCGGGATTGTCGTTGACGTTCTGCCGACTGCCGGGAGACCGGCCGAGGGTAGCGAGAAGCGCCACGCTGAGCGATGGGTGACCGGAGCGTCGGGGTAAGCCTGCGTTGCAGAGGGATACCGATCTAACCGGGTGACCGGAGCAATGCGTACGCGGATCAAAGCTCTGTTCAGTTCGTTCCTGCCCCGGAGCGTGCTGGATAGGATAAACCGGTTCTTGTGATCGGTTGCGCTTTCTTTTCACGCCGCCCCCCAGGTTTTATTACCTCCTTTCCTGGGGGGTTTTTTTTGCTCTTGCGCTTACGGTATTATCTGACGCAATGAGCAAGTACCCGTTCACCGATATCGAGCAGCGCTGGCAGGCGTTCTGGGAAGAGCACCAGACCTTTCGGGTGACCGAAGACCCGACGGTTCCCAAAGAGAAGCGCAGATACATCCTGGACATGTTCCCCTACCCGTCGGCGGCGGGTCTCCACGTCGGGCACCCCGAAGGATACACCGCGACCGACATCTACTGCCGATTCCTGCGAATGCGCGGCTACGCGGTCCTCCACCCGATGGGGTTCGACAGCTTCGGGCTCGCGGCGGAGACGTACGCGATCCAGAAGGGTACCCACCCGCGCACCACGACAGAAGCGAACATCGACCAGTTCCGGCGTCAGATCAAGTCGCTCGGCTTCAGCTACGACTGGAGCCGCGAAGTCTCGACGCACAAGGCCGACTACTACCGCTGGACGCAGTGGATCTTCCTGAAACTCCACGAGAGAGGGCTCGCGTACGTCGCCGAGGTACCCGTCTGGTACTGCGAAGCGCTGGGAACCGTCCTTGCGAACGAAGAGGTGCTCACGACTCCCGACGGCCCGCGCAGCGAGCGCGGGAACCACCGGGTTGAGCGACGTCCGCTTCGGCAGTGGATGCTCAAGATCACCGAGTACGCGGACCGGCTCCTGGAAGGGCTCGAAGGGCTCGACTGGCCCGAGTCGATCAAGGCGATGCAGCGCAACTGGATCGGACGCAGCGAAGGCGCAAACGTCACGTTCCCGCTCGCCGACGAGTCGGGATCGGTGGAGGTATTCACGACGCGTCCCGACACGCTCTTTGGCGCGACCTACATGGTCCTTGCCCCCGAGCACCCGCTTGTGGAGCGGATCACGACTCCCGAGCAGCGCGCCGCGGTGAATGCGTACCGGGAGCGGACGAACCTGAAGAGCGACCTGGAGCGGACCGAGCTCTCCAAGGAAAAGTCCGGTGTGGCCACCGGCGCGGTTGCGATCAACCCGGTCAATGGCCACAAGATTCCCGTCTGGATCTCCGACTACATCCTGATATCGTACGGGACGGGCGCGATCATGGCGGTCCCCGGGCACGATGAGCGCGACTTCGAGTTCGCCACGCAGTTCGGGCTCCCGATCGTCCGCGTCGTTGCGCCTGACGACGATCCCGATAACGCGACCGAGCTCACCGAAGCGATGAGCGCCTACGGGGTATCGGTGAACTCGGGCCGGTTCAGCGGCCTGCCGACGGCAGAGGCAAAGCAGAAGATCACCGAGTGGCTCGAGTCCAAGGGTATCGGGTCGAAGGCGGTCAACTACAAGCTGCGCGACTGGATCTTCGCGCGCCAGCGCTACTGGGGCGAACCGATCCCGGTCGTCGAGTGTGACGGCGAGTACGTACCCATCCCGGTAGACCAGCTTCCGGTACTGCTTCCGGAGGTGGAGAGCTACAAACCGACCGGAACCGGGGAGAGCCCGCTCGCCGGCGTCGAAGAGTGGGTCCGGGCGGAGTGCCCCGACGGGTCGGGAAGGGTCGGACGACGCGAAACGAGCACGATGCCACAGTGGGCCGGCAGCTGCTGGTACTACCTGCGCTACCTCGATCCACACAATGAGCACGAGTTCGCGTCGCGCGACAAGATCGACTACTGGATGCCGGTGGATCTCTACGTCGGCGGCGCCGAACACGCGGTGCTCCACCTCCTCTACGCTCGGTTCTGGCACAAGGTGCTCTTCGACATCGGCGCGGTGACCACCGACGAGCCGTTCCTCCGCCTTGTGAACCAGGGCATGATCCTGGGCGAAGGCGGCGTGAAGATGTCGAAGAGCCTGGGCAACGTGATCAACCCCGACGATATCGTCGCGGAGTTCGGCGCCGACTCGATGCGGATGTACGAGATGTTCATGGGACCGCTCGAGGTCGCCAAACCGTGGTCGACGAACGGCCTGGCCGGCGTGCACCGCTTCCTTGACCGCGTCTACCGGCTGAGCCAAACCGACATCGTCGACGGAGAGCCGCCGATCGAGCTGCAACGGCTGCTTCACAAGACGATCAGGAAGGTAACGGACGACACCGATTCGCTCGCCTTCAACACTGCGATCTCGCAGATGATGATCTACGTGAACGAGCTCTACAAGGCCGACGCTTTGTACCGTGCTCTGTGGGAACCCTTCGTGCTGCTCCTCTCACCGTACGCGCCGCACCTGGGCGAGCAGCTGTGGGTCGATCTTGGCCACGAGCCGTCGGTGTCGAAGCAGAGCTGGCCCGAGTACGATCCGGCGCTCACCGTCGACGACGAAGTAACGATCGTACTCCAGGTCAACGGTAAGGTTCGCAGCAAGCTGACCGCGGCGACCGGCACGAGTGCGCAGGAGCTCGAGCGCCTCGCGCTCGCCGACGACCGCATCATCGAGTGGACGACCGGGAAGCAGGTGGTCAAGATTGTCGCGGTTCCCGACAAGCTCGTGAACGTCGTCGTTCGATAGCCCGGCGGGGCTATCGCGGTGGTGTCGCCCACGCCCTGCCAGCTGCGTCCACCGACAACGCCACGCGTCTGCCGTCGGACGACCAGAGCGCGGTGACGCCGACCGGCGCGGCGGGCCATACGTCGCCGCCGGCAACCGCGCCCGCGAACGGCGACATCGACACCCAATGGCCTTCGGGAACCGCGATGTCGACCGGCCACGTCGGCGCCGCACGGATGAGCGTCTTACGCATCGATCGGGCGGCGATCGCGCGGCGAAGCGGCAGGTAGTCGATCCGCCACGGATCTGACGGTAGCACAGCCGCGATTTCGTCGATCAGCCGCGACACCGCCAGGCCACGGATGTCGACGCCAGCCGCCAGAACGTCGGCGATGAGCGACGCGGCCAGCCCCGACTCGAACGACAGCGCGATAGCCCCGCCGCGCCGCGCGGCCGGATCGGTCGCCTGTGCCGGCCACAACCCGCCAGCCGGAGCGAGCCGTTCGCCGCAGACGAATGCGGGCCCGCCGGTCTCCCAGACGGCGTCGGCCAGGATCGCGACCGGTGCCAGCCGCGGAATCGTCGTGACAACGGTTGTACCCCCCTCCACCGACCCGGCCGCGATTCCGGAGTCGACCGCGCTCTGCCACCGGACGTCAAAGCGCGGCTCGCCCCAGGCTGCGGTCCAGACCGCCGGCGCGACCGGCACCAGAACCGCGACCTCGATCCGGTCGAACGGAACCGAACACGACGCAGACAGACCGATAGCGCACGCAGTGAGAAGCCAGAGCGGAGCGAATCTTGCGCGCGCGATGACAGGCGCGCTCCTGGTGGCCGCGGACCGTAGCGACGCTGCCCCGCCGGCGTGTGTGAAGTGCTTCATGCCGGGTTATCGGTGCGATTTTGCTGCGCGCTTCGACTGTTGCACGCGTTTTGACTCCCGGTCGCGATCAACAATTCCGGCACCACTGGATTACGGTTGCGACCCACGGGGCTTTGCGGGATAATGGCCCTCGATGGACGCAGAACGCTCCTTCATTGAAACGCTCTCCGACGCGGTCGACACTCGCAAAGCCGCGATCGACCGGGAGGAACTTCCGAAGCTCAAGGAGCAGTTCCGGGTGTTTCACGCGTCGCTCCAGGGTCTCCACGCGCTGCTCGTCCGCAAGGGGCTCGTCCAACAGGACCCCTACAAGAGCGACAACAAAGTCGCCGACATCACACCACCGTCCGACGATCAGTACCTGGAATCGGAGCGCGACGTCGCCCTTGGCGTGCGCCTTGACGCGTACGACAACGTACTGGAGTATCTGGACAGTTACTACGAGATGCGCGCAGAGGTACTCGACTTCCGGCAGCTCAAGCGCCTGTCGGAGCTTGTATCGTATATACAGTGGGATCGCCTGTCGCCGAGCTCACCGAAGGCGACCACGCGTGGCCTTGCTGACCTGGTCGCGCGCGCGCGCGGCGGCAACGACGGGTTCGCGAACAGCGTGATCGCGGATTCGCTCGATCAGCTCGGCAAAAAGACCAAAGAGATCGTCGCGCAGATCAAGGTTGTCGGCGCGTACAAGCGCGAAGAGTACAAGCTGATGCTGCGTCGCGACGTCATCGCGACGATCGACAACCCCGAGCGGCTACAGGCCGACGACGATGCGTCGATACAGACGATCCGCGAACGATTCAAGTCCGCGGGCGTCGCTGGACCGTTCGTACCGGAGCTCGCGAGCGAGGTCATCGCCGAGGACTATGGTCCCGACGGGGCGACGCTTCGCCAGGAAGTGATAGCCCGACTGATGCAGTCGGCTCCGCGCGCGCGCAAGAAGCGTCCGACCGAGTCGCTCCGCGATCAGCTCATAGGGGCGCTGCGGGGGCTCGCGTCGGCGAGCCGGGCGCTCGACGCGATCGCGACGAATCTCCGGATCAACGACGAGCAGATCCGCAGCGGCAAGCGGGATCTGGGAACGCGTCTGCGCGAATGGATCGACCGGCTGACCAACCGGACGCCCGCGGAGACGATCTACGACATCGAGTATCTGGACGAAGCAACGGGCAGCAAGCAGACCGAGCGCGTCGCGTTCACGGCGTTCGTCGACGGGGCCGCGAAGAAGGCGCGTCTCTACGCGTCGTTCCTGGCGAAGTCGGGCACGCCGTGGTCGAGGCTCCAGAGCGCGGACGAGGATCAGTTACTGTCGTACCTGTCGCGCGAGCTCGGCGACTGCCACCTGATCCATCGGCGGGCTCAGGCGCTCGATGTCCATATCAAGTCCAACGCACCACCACTGCTCCGTGCCAGGATGAAGGGAGTGAAGATCGAGCTCACCGCGCTGCGAAACGCGATTGTCACGGCGAACCAGCTCAAGCACGAGTACGTGGGCAAAAAAGAAGAGGAAGAGCAGCTGCGCAAGCTCGGGATCGACGAGTAGGCGTACGACCGGTCCGGACTACGCGGCGCGGAAGATACCGAGCACGCGAAGGTCTTCGACGACGTGGCGCAGCCGTTCGAGCGCATCGGGGAAAGCACCACCACCCGCCGGAAGCTCGACGTCGACGTAGAACATGTACTGCCACGGCTTTCCGGCGATCGGGCGCGATTCGAGCTTCTTGAGGTTGAGCTCGGCGTCGGCAAGGATCTGCATCGCAGAGAAGAGCGCACCGGGACGGTCGGGCGTCGAAAAGACAAGGCCGGCCATATTCGCACCGGTGTCGCTGTCGTCTTCATCGCGCGACAGAATCATGAACCGTGTGTAGTTGCTCGGATTCGTCTCGATACCGGCCTTGATGACCTCCATCCCGTAGACCTCGGCGGCACCGGCGTTCGCGATCGCCGCATTCCCGTTCTCACGCTGCTCGGCGATATGCGCGACCGACCCGGCCGTATCATAGAACGGCACAAGCTCCCACTCGTGACTCCTGAGGAACTCGTGGCACTGAGCGAGCGCCTGCGGGTGCGAGTACACCCGGCGCACATCGCTGATCGTCGTTCCGGGCGCAGCGATCAGGCTGTGCTCAACGCGCAGCTTGATTTCGCCAACGATCGTCAGATCGGGATACTGCAACAGCAGATCATAGTTCTCGTGAACGCTCCCGGCGAGGCTGTTTTCGATCGGCAGAATCGCGTAGCGGGCGGCGCCCGAAAGCACCGCGTCGAACGCGTCGCGAAACGACCGGCACGGCATCGCCCGGTATTCCATATCGTGGAAGAACCGCAGCAATGCCATCTCGCTGTACGCGCCACGCTCGCCCTGGAATGCAACCGGCACCGGCCCGGCGGTTACGTCGGCAGATAGCGCCGGCCGTGCACCGCCGGTTCCGGCGGCCCCGATAGATCGTCCGCGCGTCGGGATGCGCGAGAGCTCCTTGCCGACGACGGGCGCGAGCGCCTCGACGTCACGCATCAGTTTTTCGAACTGATCGGGAAAGAGCGACTGCGGGCCGTCGCTCATCGCGCGGTCCGGGTCGGGATGCACTTCGACGATCAGCCCCGCGGCGCCCGCGGCGATGCCGGCGAGCGCGACCGGAGGCACCTGGTCGCGGATGCCGGTCGCGTGGCTCGGGTCGACGATCACCGGCAGATGGCTGAGTTTCCGGACCACGGGTATCGCGGAGATATCGAGCGTGTTGCGCGTGTAGGTCTCGAAGGTTCTGATCCCGCGCTCGCACAGGATCACGTTCTCCGAACCGTGCGCAAGCACGTACTCGGCCGCCATCAGCCACTCCTCGATCGTCGCCGCCAGACCACGCTTGACGATGACGGGCCGCCCGCTTGCGCCGACGGCCTTCAGAAGCTCGAAGTTCTGCATGTTGCGCGCGCCGATCTGAAGCAGGTCGACGTAGTCGCTGAACATCGACACGTCCTGCGTGGAGACGATCTCGCTGACGACCGGCATGCCAAACTCGTCGCCCGCCTTGCGCAGAAGCCGCAGCCCCTCTTCGCCGAGCCCCTGGAACGCGTAGGGGCTTGAGCGCGGCTTGAACGCGCCACCGCGAAGGATCACCGCGCCGCTCTCGCGTACGATCCGCGCGCTCTCCATGATCTGCGCCTCGGTCTCTACCGAACACGGTCCGGCGATCATCACGATCCGCGGACCGCCGATCTTGATCGGACCGACCGCAACGACGGTGTCGGCCTTCTGGAGCTCACGGCTTGCAAGCTTGAACGGTTTGGTGATCGGGATGACGCGTTCGACGCCTGGACGAACCTCGACCTCACGAATGTCTATCGCTACCGATCCGACGGCACCGAAGATCGTCTCATTCTCGCCGACGATCTCCCTGACGCGGAACCCTCTCTCCTCAAGAAAGGTGCGAAGCCGTGTTTTATCATCCTCGCGGATGGTGCGTTCGAGTACGATGACCATGCGGCATTCTACGCGATAGTGGGCGGGAAGTGCGAGAGGATGTACTCGCGGAAACGCGCACGTAGCCGCGCCTGATACGAGAGCACACCGTCGACGTACCGGAGCGTGGATGCGGGGGTCTGCCCGCGAATCACCCGTGTGAGCCCGGCATTGTAGATCGCGAGCGCCTGCGCGTCGTTTTCTCCCTGGTCCAGGCAGAATCGGAGGTACTTCAGACCGTGGTAGGTGTTTACGTCGATGTTGAAAAAGTCCTCTTCGGTCAGATGGCGAAAGGTCAGCGAGTTGAGCTGGAAGAGGCCACGGTCGATCGACGTCGCGTTGCGGTTCACGGCTACCGGGTAGAATCGGCTCTCCCCCCACACCAGGCCGTACGCGAGCGTCAGCGATATGTTCAGCCGATCTGCGTAGTAGAGAATCGGCAGCGCGATCGCTTCCGAACCTGCCTGCTCGACGAAGAAATCGACGACGCGATCGCGCGTGAGCGGCTCGCGATAGAGCGCGAGCGCAGGTTTCGGGCCGTCGAGGAAGTTTTCGATATTCGGGTACGCGCGCCTGCGCTCTGCATCCTCGATCACGACGACCGCGTCGCGCCGGTTACGATGCTCGTCGGCCATGAGAGTGGCCGCGATCAGTTCGGGGTCTTCATCGGGGATATAGAGGTAACCGGTGCTGCACCCGAGCAGGATCGCCCCTGACACGATGCAGAACAGCCTTGTCGTCGGACTCATTACACTGATAGGATACCGACCCCGACGCGTATCGATCAACACCGGCGCCGGCGCTCTCCGGCTACCCTGCCCGGGTGACGATCGCCTGTCCGCTCAGGCTCGGTACGACGGTGAGCCCCTGGCCGGCGATCTCCGCGACAAAGCTTGTGACGCCCTCGCACCCGTAGAAGCCGAAGTCGTCGAAGACGACCACGCCGCCGGCCTCCATCCGCGGCCACGCCCACTCGAAGCAATCCTTCGCGCTCTGGTACACGTCGACGTCGATGTGGCAGAGCGCGAAGCGACGCCCCGACACCGCGGCGCCGGTCTGATCAGGGAACACGCCTTCAAGGATCTCGACGCCGGGTGCCCCGACGCTCGCGAGCAAATCTCGCACGATGTCGGCCGATGTGTTCGCATGCTCGCCGCCGCGGTAGTACGTGTCGCGTTCGGTGGCCTTGACGACCCCGGCAAAGGTATCGGCGAGGTATACCCGCCGCGCGGGCACGGTGCGCACGGGGGCGATCGCCGCGCGCGCGAGCACGGCTCCGGAACCTCCGCGCCAGCTTCCGATCTCCAGGATATCACCGGCTGGAACCTGCCGCGCTATGAACCAGAGCGTCCAGAGGCGGTAGATGTCGACCATGGTATGATCCTTGATCGACCCGTAGAGTTCGGCGAACTCGGGGTCGACGTCCCACGGACGGTAGTTTGCAACCGGCTCTACGATTCCGTAGCCTGGAGGGTAGGTTCGCCCGGTTGCCCGGCGGGTATTCGTTTGACTCTGATCTGACATACACTATAGTAGACCGCCGGGAGGCGCATGAGCAACCAACCGGGCGATTGGAGTCCGCAGAGCTGGAGGGGCCGTCGGGCGCGTCACCAGCCCGAATATGTCGACCAGACGCACTACGAGTCGGTGCTGCGCCGGCTGTCCGAGCTTCCGCCGCTGGTGTTCCCTGGTGAGGTCGCCCAGCTGCGCGAGCGGATCGCGCTCGCGGCCGAGGGCCGCGCGTTCATGCTCCACGGCGGCGACTGCGTGGAGCGCTTCGCAGACTGTAACGCGCAGACGATCGCGAACAAACTCAAGATCCTCCTCCAGATGAGCGTCGTTCTGTCGCACGCGGCGCGGGTTCCGGTCGTACGCGTCGGACGGATCGCCGGACAGTTCTTCAAGCCGCGCAGCGAAGAGTACGAGACGATCGCCGGCCGACGCGTGCTGACCTACCGCGGTGACACGGTGAATGGTTTTCAGATCGACGATCGCGATGTGGACCCCGATCGGCTGCTTCAGGGCTACTTCCACGCGACCGCGACGCTGAACTACATCCGGTCGATGATCGACGGTGGCTTCGCGGATCTCCATCATCCGTACTCGTGGAATCTGCACGCGATGGAGCGGACCCCGAACTGGGACGACTACCGCCGGATTGTCGACAGCATCCTGGACGCGATCCACTTCATGGAGAGCTTCGGCGGACTGCGCAGCGAGTCGATCGGACGGATCGACTTCTCCACGTCGCACGAAGGGCTTCACCTTGGGTTCGAAGAGGCGATGACGCGACGCGACGGGGACCGGTGGTACAACCTGGGCGCGCATCTGCTGTGGATCGGCGAGCGCACCCGGTCGATAGACGACGCGCACGTCGAGTACTTTCGCGGGATCGCAAACCCGGTAGGCATAAAGGTGTCGGCTCAGGCGGATCCGCGGGAGATCGTGGAGGTCGTCCGGAGGCTCAACCCTGAGAACGAACCCGGCCGCGTCGTGATCATCACAAGGATGGGGGCCAACCTGGTCAGCGATGCGCTGCCGCCGCTCATCGACGCGGTCGCCTCCGCCGGACTCGCGGTCGCGTGGGTGTGCGACCCGATGCACGGAAACACCGTGACCTTGGCGTCGGGCCGAAAGACCCGCGCGTTTGATGACGTCCTGCGAGAACTCCAGACCTGCTTCGAGGTGCACAGCGCGCGCAGACACGCGCGTCCTCGCGCCACAACCCTGGCCGGGGTCCACTTCGAGCTGACCGGAGACGAGGTCACCGAGTGCACCGGCGGAGCGCAGGGGCTGCGCGAGACGGATCTGGAGTCGAACTACCAGACCTTCTGCGATCCGCGCCTGAACTACGAGCAGAGCATGGAGATGGCGTTCCTGATCTCGAGGTTCCTGAAGGCCCGGTAATCCGACCGCGCAGTAGTCCGGACCGCAGGCTACGGCATAGTGCGTACTGAGAAGTCGGTGAACTCGGCGCGACCGAGCGATCGCAGCGCGATCTCCATGCCCGAATCGATACCGAACCACGTCCTGTACCGGACCTTGTCCTCACCGTTGATCGCGATCGTGATGTACTGCGAGTGCGGCTCGTACAGTACGTCGATACGCAGCGAATCACCGACAGCTTCGGGGATCGCCGCGTCCAGAACGCGACCCATCGCCACGTCATCATCGGAGCGATAGAGCTCAAGGAACGAGTCCTGCGTGCGCCGCGCGCGCGGATCGCGCGTGATCCAGACCAGGAGACCCGAACCCATTCCGTAGCCGCGTCGCAGCCGCACATCGTCGACGAACAGGTGCAGCCCCAGACCGACCCACCCGTCATCGAGCGAGCGCGCGGTGAACGAGTAGAGCGTTGGGTGTTCGGCCTGCGGAAGCGTGCGCGAAAGCTTCGCGAAGAACGCGGACCGGTCGGTCTGCGTCGCGCGCGCGGGCGTGACGGTCCACGCGCCGGTATCGGCTTTGAACGAGGTGAAGCCTGCGACCGTCTGTCGGGTCAGTTGCGCTCTCATCAGTTGCACGAGCCCGTTGTTCAGGATCTCCGAGAGAACGCGCTGCTCGAGCGTCTGCTTCTCTGCGCGCAGCTCGGCCATCTCGGCTTCCAGGTCGGCGAGCTCGGCGACGATCCTCGCGAGCCGGTCGGCCTGCTCGGCGCGCGCAACAGCATCCTGCGCGTCTTCGCGCGTCGCGTCTTCGCGCGTCGCGTCCGCGCGCGTCGCATCGGCGCGCGTCGCGGCGAGCGCTCCGGTGCGATCGGCAGAGTCCGCGGCAAGGGGTACGGCGGGCAGGCCTCTGAGGACCCCGGTGCGCAGTTCCTGCTCCAGGTCGGCGAGCCCGGTGGCCGCGACTTCGAGCGCGCTCACGCGGTTGGAGAGCGCTGCCAACTCGCGGTTGACGTGCGCCGCCGCCGCTTCCAGGTCGCTCCTTCGGACGTAGTCGCCCGGGAACTGCCATTCGGGCAGGTTGGACCGGTCGGCCCGCGCACCGACAGCCGGGAGCTCTCCGACGGTCTCGCGGTAGGTGCGAACGAGCTCTTCGAGCCGGTCGACTTCGCTCGTCATCGTCGCGATGTCGTCGCGCAGCGTGTCGTTCTCACCACGAAGCAGTTCGATCTGATCGCGCAGCGTCCGACGTTCGTCGCGAAGCTCGTTATTCTCCTGAACCAGTCCAACGACGTCGGTTGCCAGCAGGTCACGCTCGCGAAGCAGCGCGTTGATCTGAGCCGCGGAAAGCGGAGTCGGCCCGACCGACGGATCGGAAGCGTCGGCGGTCTCGCGCAGTCGTTCGGCCAGCTCGGCGCGTTCGTCTGCAAGCGCTGCGTTTTCGGCGGCCAACCGGTCGCGCTCGACGCGGAATGAGTCGCGCTGGGCTTCTATCCGGCGGATCACGACCTCCAGGCGATCGCGCTGTTCGGCAAGCAGCGCGTCGAACTCTTCACGGCTACGCGCGGTGAGAAGCGCGCCAACCGCGTCGGCGCGCGCGTCGTTGATCTCTCCCGTGCGCGACGCGTAGATCCGCTCGACCAGATCGAGCGATTCTTCCGACGCAACCAGCGAACCCCGGTAGAACACTCCGTCGACGATTACACCGTCGATCTCGATAGTCGCGTCGCCGGCGACGCGCAGCGTCGCGAAGTCGAGCACCGCTGAAGCGGGCAGAATATTGAGCTCCTCAGGGACGATCGTCCGCACGGACCACGAACCGGCCGCGGACTGGTCGAGGAGAATCGAATAGGTGTTTCCACCGATCCCGACGCCACGCACGTAGAACGAGTCGGGCCCGGCCTGGCTGATCGTCGCGCCGGAAAGCTCAAGGTCGGCCATTCTGACTGCGTCGGGAGACAGACCGCCACCAGACTGCGCAGGTGCCGCGGCGGCGGCCATGGTGGCCAACAGGATTATGCCGAAACGGCGCATACGATCCTCCGAAATCGAACGATTCTCTCTCATTGTCGGTCGAAACGAGACGACAGCTGAGCCGACTGCTGGTATACTCGCCGCATGACTATCGGGGTACCCAAAGAGGTCAAACGGCACGAATACCGTGTCGGTATGACGCCACACGACGCAAAGAGCTACGTGTCCCACGGACATCGAGTGATCGTCGAGCAGAATGCAGGAATCGGGTCCGGATACCCGGACGACGAGTACCGCGCGATGGGCGCCGAGCTCGTCGAAACAGCGGCCCGAGTCTTTGCCGACGCCGACATGATCGTCAAGGTCAAGGAGCCGCTACCGGACGAGTTCGATCTGCTGCGGCCGGGACAGATCCTCTACACGTACCTGCACCTGGCGGCGAATGTTCCGCTCGCGAAGCACCTCATGGAACGCAAAATCTCATCGATCGCGTACGAGACGATCGAGCTGCCCGACCGGTCACTCCCGTGCCTGACCCCAATGAGCGAGATCGCCGGTCGCCTGAGCGTCCAGGAGGGAGCGAAGTACCTGGAGAAGGAGTTCGGCGGTCGGGGTATCCTGCTCGGTGGCGTTCCTGGAGTCCCCCGCGGCGTGGTCGCAATCATCGGCGGCGGGGTGGTCGGAACAAACGCGTGCAAGATCGCGGTTGGGATCGGCGCGAACGTCACGATTCTGGACGTGAACCCCCGCCGGCTCGCATACCTGGACGATATCTTCGGAAGCTCTATCACCACGCTCTACGCGACCGAGGCGAACCTGGAGTACGTCCTGAAGGAAGCCGACATCGTGATCGGTGCGGTGCTGATCCCCGGCGAATCGACTCCGCGGCTGATCACGCGCGAACACCTCAAGCTCATGAAGCCAGGCGCTGTGCTCGTCGATGTCGCGATCGATCAGGGCGGGATCGCCGAGACGTCTCGACCGACAACGCACGATGAGCCGATCTATATCGTCGACGACGTCGTACACTACTGCGTCGCGAACATGCCGGGTGCCGTCGCGCGTAGCTCGACGATCGCGCTGACGAGCGTGACGCTACCGTACGGACAGATGATCGCAGGCTCGGGCCTGAACGACGCGATGCGTGCGAGCGAGCCGCTACGCCGCGGGTTGAACACCCACGACGGCGCGTGCGTGCACGAGGCGGTCGCGCGTAGCTGCGGACTGCCGTATACACAGTTCGTTCCGTAGCGCAACCGCGGCCGGGCGCCACTCGTCGCGGTGGCCTTCAAAGAGACCACCGCTTCGTGTATATTGTCAGCGATGAAACAGACCACGAAGGGCACATCCGACTCGACCGCGACTGAGCCGAAGGAAACTTCGGCCAGGTCGCCATCGAAGAAATCGCCGGCCAAGACCCCGGCAAAGAAGTCGTCGGCGAAGGCGTCTTCAGCGAAGTCTGCGAAAAAACCGGCGGCAACCCGATCAAAAGCCGCGGGTTCCAAGGCGTCCAAAGACACCGTGGCCAAGAGCGCTTCGACGAAGAGCGCGTCGGCCAAGACGGCCGGGTCGAAAGATACGGCGTCCAAGTCGGCGCCAAAGGCGAAGAGTCGAGCGAAAAGCAAGGCGAAGCCCGAAACGGCCTTCCAGGAGCTGGAGCAGGTCGTCTACCCGCTCCAGGGCGTCGGCCAGATCAAGCGCATCTTCAAGAAGAAGTTCAACGACAAGGACACGCTCTACTACGAGCTCTACCTGGAAGTCAGCGACATGACTGTTTACGTGCCCGTCGATCGGGCCGAGGAGCTCGGGATTCGGGCGATCGTGCCGAAGAAAGAGGCGACGTCGGCGCTGAGTCTCATCGCGGAAGAGTTTGAGCCGGTCCCTGCCGACTGGAAGATGCGCTACCAGATGAACCTGGACCTGCTGAAGCAGGGCACCATCCACGACATCGCGACGGTCGTCCGCGCGCTCTATCACCGCAGTCGGGTCAAGGAGCTGCCAATCCTGGAGCGCAAGCTGTTCGACAGCGCGCTGAAGCTGCTCGTCGACGAGGTATCGTTCAGCCTGAACAAGGGCAAAAGCGACGTCGAAGAGCTCGTATTCGCGCGCCTGGAGACCGAGCCGAAGAAAGCCACGAAAAAAGCGGCCGCTGAGGAGTGAGGCGAGCCGCGCCGGTCGAGTGGGATTCGGTCGTCGCGACGCTGCGCGTCGAGCTCAGCCGCATGCAGCTCCCGTCGGTCTCGCAGATCGCGCGTTTTGCGCGCGACCCGTTTCTGATCCTGATCTCCACGATGATATCGCTGCGCACGAAGGACGACGTTACTCTGGCCGCTTCCGAACGGCTCTTCGCGATTGCACGAACCCCGGCCACGATGCGATCGCTCGGTGACGAGCAGATCGCCGATCTGATCTACCCCGCCGGGTTCTACCACACGAAGAGCCGGCACATCGTTGAGGTCTGCACGATCCTGTGCGAACGGTACAACGGCACGGTCCCGGAAGACGTTGACGCGCTCGTCGACCTTCCCGGTGTCGGAAGAAAAACCGCGAACCTTGTGCTGGGTCTTGGGTTCGGCGTCCCGGCGATCTGTGTCGACACGCACGTCCACCGCATCGCGAACCGCCAGGGTTGGGTCGCAACGCGCACGCCGGAGCAGACCGAACTGGCGCTCCAGCGGCTGCTTCCGCGCGCGTACTGGATCGAGATCAATGAGCTGCTCGTCGGCTTCGGTCAGACAACGTGCACGCCGACCTCACCGTTCTGCTCTCGATGTCCGTTACAGTCGACATGCCGCCGCATTGGCGTTCCGCGCTCGCGCTAGATTCCTCTATCTTTTATTGTGATATGAAACACAATATTGTCATAATATTCGCTTTAAGGTTGCAACAAGTTCAATCAAGCGGTACAATCAGCGGTAAGACAACAAGCGACTGTTTGATGCTATCGCGTCACAACATTCGCCGAAGGGAGACAATATGAAGAGTGTCAAGGGCACAAAGACCGAAAAGAACCTGCTCGCGGCGTTTGCCGGTGAGAGTCAGGCACGCAACCGCTACACGTACAGCGCATCGCAGGCCCGCAAAGAGGGATATCAGCAGATCGCCGCGATCTTCGAAGAGACCGCGAACCAGGAGAAGGAGCACGCAAAGCGCTTCTTCAGCTTCCTTGAGGGCGGTGAAGTTGAGATCATTGCCGGGTACCCGGCAGGTTTCGCCGGTGAAGGCGCGGTCAGCGATACGGTCGAAAACCTGAAGCACGCCGCGGCCGGTGAGCACTTCGAGTGGACCGAACTCTACAAGGGCTTCGCCGAGGTCGCGAAGGAAGAGGGATTCCCGCAGATCGCTGCACTCTTCAACGCGGTCTGCGTTGCGGAGAAGCAGCACGAGAAGCGGTACAACAAGCTGTGCGAAAACGTCGAAACCGGCAAGGTCTTCAAGCGCGACGCTGGCACCGTCTGGGCGTGCATGAACTGCGGATACATCTTCGAAGGTGCCGAGGCGCCCAAGAGCTGCCCCGCGTGTCTGCACCCGCAGGCGCACTTCGAACTCGTCCGGGAGAACTGGTAGACCGGACGTCGTGGCGGGCCGGACATCGTGTCCGGCCCACGCGCATCCCGGCGAGACTACCGCTCCTCGAGCAACCACCGGCGAACGCCGGTTTCCTGGCCGTTCTTATCAACTAATCCGAAGCTTCCCTTGTAGTCCCAGTTCGCCCACGCGATCCCGAGCTCCGAAAAGACCGCAACCACATCCCGGTACCACGCCTCGCGTATATCGGACGGTGTGTGCTCGTAGCAGCCGAACTCCCCGCAGTACAGCCGATGGCCGGTCCGGTCGGCGACGCTCCGCGGGAGCCCCATATCGCGCCGCATCACATCGATATCGAAGTCGCGGTTGAGCTGCTCTATCCCGTCATCCTTCAGATGCTCAAGCGCCCGGTGCTGCGACTCCGGAATCGGCCGCCCCGGATACCGGATCGGTCCGGCGTATGATCCGCCCTGTCTCCACCACTTCGCGGTGTGATGGGTCACAAACATCGGGTGGTAGTAGTGAAACGTCAGAATCAGGTTGGGGTCGGCCGGTACGTCCAGACCCGAAACGGTATCGTAGCTGTTGAAGTTGTTCGACCCAAGCACTATCGTGCGGGTCGCCGAGCGCGCGCGGACGGCATCGTAGGCGACGCGCCAGGTCTCGTTCCACACGTGAGCCGACGGTGCGACCGCCTCGTTGAGCAGTTCGACCGCCAGGCGGTCGTCGGGAACGTCGTCAACCAACCCGGCGAGGTCGGACCAGATCGCCGCGAACCGCTCCCGGGCACCCGCATCGCGGTAGAGCGCCGGTACGTCGGCATCGTTGAAGTAGTGGCTGCGAAGGATGTGAAGATCAAGCACGACGGCAATCCGATTTGTCGCGCACCAGTCGATCGCGCCAGCAAGCAAGTCGAACGCCTCCTCTTCGCGCCGCATCGACTCGTCCCACATCTGCTCCTCATCGATCGGCAACCTGATGTGGTCGAAACCCCACCCGGCGATCCGCTCGATGTCGGCGCGCGTGAACCAGTCACGCCGCTGCGCGCCGCGGCTCTTGCTCTGACTCAGCCAATGGGAGATGTTTGTGCCTCTGCCGATCTCAAATGCCATCCGTTCGCCTCGCTCTTCTGTCGCGGTGCACCCGATCATTCAACGGGTCGCACCTGCAGGTAGAACCCGTACCGGTACGTTCCGGGGTCGACCAGGTACTGCTCGAGCGTCTGAGGACCGCAACTCCCGGTTCCGACGCCGCGCTGCCGGAGGTCGATACTGACGACCGTTTCGGGTCTCAGCCGATCTTCGACATCCGGGGTGTGCCGGCACGCAAAAAGGTCCTCCGGCGTGACGTGGTGCACCGAGAACTCGAACAATGGATCGGCGATGAACCGGGCAGTAACCGATCCGTTTGACAACTCGAACCACCGAACCTCGCACTTGCTTCCGTTCTCCTGCGGCATAATGTACGGAACAAACTGCTCTGCGACGGTGCCCGAGTAAAGACCCACCGGATACCCGCGCCAGCGGTCGATGTGGTTCTCCTGCGGTCCACGGCCGAACCAGCGCAGCGACTCGAATCCTGCAGCGACCTTCAGCAGGACGCCGATCCGTGGCAGCGACGGAAGCGATCCGGGCACATCGACGGTCACGTCGAACCGCACCAGGTCCGGCGCGACTGTCTCGATACGCTGTTCGTGTACGATCACCGCATCGGGATCGCTCCCGACGAGCGTGAACCGCTCGGCCACCGGACCGCTACCACCGCCGGTGCATTCGTGCGATTTGACGCGCAGATCGTGGAGCCCGGCGTCGATCCACTGGACCATCGGCTTGTCCTTCTGACCGGTCCATTCGCGAATCCCGTCGTTGTCGGTGGCGGCGCGAAACAGATTGAGCCGCGGCGCGGCGACGACGATCGTCTCACCGGATAAGCGGAGCTCGGGTCTCGCCGCGGACGCGATTGGCGTGTCGGCGGGAATCTGCATTGCATCGGTCATCGTCAGCCGGGTCTGCCCGGCGTTCGCGGAGGCAGCCAAAGTCGCAGCGGGCAGCCGCCGTGCGTTCAGCGCAAACTGCTCCCATCCGACCAGATGACCGGCGTCGCACCACCGCGTCGCGGCGCGCGCGCGGAACTCGAAGAGCACGAACACCTCCGGCGCGTCCAGATCGAGCGACTCCGGATAGTCGAGCACGACCTCCATCGCGCCGCCGGCCGTCGCGTCAAGCGGTGGCAACTCCGCAGAGTGGACGATCTCACCCTCGACCTCTACCCGCCACGAACCGTCGAGCCAGCCGAGCGACAGGAAGTCCTGCTTGTTACGGACAGCGAAACGCCCCTCGCGGAGAGAAACCGCGTCGACCGCGACCGGCTGCGCGAGCTTCTTGAACTCCCACATAGCCGGGTGCGGCGTGCGATCGGGCCATACGAGCCCATCGGCGACGAAGTTGCTGTCGTGGATCGTCTCTCCGAAGTCGCCGCCGTAGGCCCAGAACTCGCGTCCGGCCGGATCGGTCTGAACGATTCCGTGGTCGACCCACTCCCAGATGAAGCCGCCCTGAAGTCCGGGGTAGCGCTCGAACGCGTCAAAGTAGTCGCAGAGGCTGCCGTTCGAGTTTCCCATCGCGTGCGAGTACTCGCAGAGGATGACCGGGCGCGGATCGGTCGAGTCGACCGAGTGTTTGATGATCGACTCGATCGAAGGGTACATCGGGTTGATCAGGTCGTTGTACCGGTTGCTGCCGCCGGTGTACGCGTTGCCGCCCTGGGTCCAGTGGGTTTTGACCTCTCCTTCGTGGTGGATGAACCGCGTCGGATCGATCGCGCGAACGCGGTCGATCGCGCGAACGTGATTCTCTCCGTGGCCGCTCTCATTGCCCGCGCTCCAGCCGATCACGCTTGGATGGTTGCGATCGCGCAGGACCATCCGGGTCATCCGCTCCTCGAACGCGAGCGCCCACCTGGGATCCCGACAGATCAGCGGGTAATTCGCGTGCGCCTCTATGTTGGCCTCATCGATGAGGTATATGCCGTACTCGTCGCACAGGTCGTACCACTCGATCGTGTCTGGGTAGTGCGACGTGCGCACCGCGTTGAAGTTGAACCGCTTGAGCGTCAGGATGTCCTTCAGCATCAGCTCCCGGGTCATCACCTTCCCCAGCCGGTCGTCATGCTCGTGCCGGTTGACGCCCTTGATCAGTACCGGGCGCCCGTTGATCAGGAGTTCCCGGTCGCGGATCTCGACGCGACGGAAACCCGTTCGCACGCAGCGGCTTTCGATGTGCGTGCCGTCTTCGTGATGGAGGCTCACGACCAGCGAGTAGAGCGTTGGCGATTCCGACGACCAGGGGGCTACCCCGGGGAGCATCGCCGAAAGGTCGGCCTGGTATTCGGTGACCCGGTACGACGGATCGATCCGCGCAGAGCCGACCCAGACGGTAGCGCCCGACGGCCCAACCAGCCGCGCGTGGACCGAATAGGCGACTCGAGGACCGCCCTGACCACCATCGGCGTGCATCAGTTTCGGCGCGAAGCCGACGGTTACCGACAGATCGAGCGAACCGTCTCTGCCGGCCGGGTCGTAGTCGGCGCGCGCGCTGACGTCCTGAAGAAACTCAGGGCGGGTGGAATAGAGGTAGACGTCGCGGAAGATCCCGGCCATCCACCACTGATCCTGGTCTTCAATGTAGCTCGAGTCGCAGAACCTGAGCACCTTCACGATCAGCTCGTTATCGGCCGACGGATCGACGAACTCGGTGATGTCAAACTCGCTCGGTAGCCGGCTGTCCTTCGCCATGCCGACAAACCGTCCGTTCAGATACACTTCGTAGTAGCTCTCCACCCCGCCGAAGTGCAGAACCAAGCGCCGTCCGGCGAAGGTACCAGGCAACTCAAGCCGCTTCGAGTAGAGCGCGGTCGGGTTCTGCTCGGGCACGAACGGCGGGGTGTTGTCGAAGGGCATCTGCACGTTGGTGTAGATCGGCTTGTCGACGGTGTCCTGCAAAGTCCAGTTGCCCGGCACGTCGATCGGGCGAAACTCCGCCCGCGTTGCCGACGCGGGGTCCCCCGATGCAAGCGCGACGCGCGCCTGTTCGGCAAGCGCCGGGGTGTCGAACCGTGCAAACCGCCACGTCCCATTCAGAAGCAGAAACCACTCATTGGTGTCGCGGTTTCGCTCGAGCGCGCGCTGGGGTGACGAAGCGGGCAGCAGCGGGCTCGCCATCGGGAGCCTGTTGATAGCGGTGAGCTCGGGCGTCTGCCACGGCTCGGGTCGGTGAGTCATACTTCCTCCGGTAGGCACAGCGTAGCCGGAAGCCTCGGGATGTTCAACGATGCGCGCCGACTACTCGTCGGCGACGGGCGCACGCCGACTACTCGCCGGCGATCAGGAGGCTCTTCGGATCGAGTTTCAGGTGGAGGTCTTCGCGCGTGTAGTTTGCGAAGTCCTTCCTGAGATCGAGCCGGATGTGGTCCTCGGTAGGTTGCAGCGTGATAAGCACGTCGACAGACTCGAGGTACGGCGACAGGATCGCCGGGATACCATGCTCGTCGACGCGCGGGTCGTCGCGGTGGATGCTCGCGCTGAACCAGACCGCGAGTCCCGACTCCGCGGCAAAAGCCTTAATCGCGGCCACGAGCGCCGGATCACCAGTCTCAAAGCTGTAGCCGTCGACTATAAGAACGTTCGCTGCGAACTGGCCGTCCTCGATCAGCGCGCGAACGCTCCTCAGGAGCTGTTCGGGGCCAACCCCTTTCTGATTGAAGTTCATCACGACTCGCCGAGTGATCAGCTCGTCGTGGATCTCCATCGCGTTCTCCAGCGACAGCGCCCTGGCGAGTTCGTTGAAGATATCCTCGTACCAGCTGACGATGTGATCGGTGCGCGACGCAAAGCTGATGTGAATCACGTGCTTGCCCTGAAACAGCTGATCGGTCGCGATGTGAACCAGACACGCGGTCTTCCCGGTGCCCTTGCGCGCTGCGATCAGACCGACGCTTCCGGCCGCGAGCGACCCGTGGATGCTCCGTTCGAGAATCCGCAGCGGACTCCGTTTGATGAGTTCTTGCTTGATCATACCCTCTCCTGCTACCGCGCCGCTTCGGCTTTGCGCTCATCCTGGTACTTCTTGACGAGCTCTTCGGCAATACTCTGCGGGACACGCCCGTACTTCAGAAACTCCATCGTATACTCGGCCTTTCCCTGCGAAAGGCTTCGGAGTACCGTCGAGTATCCGAACATCTCGCTCAGCGGCACCTCGGCTTCAACGACACTGAACGCACCGTCCTCCGTCGAGCTGAGGATGATGCCTCTCCGCTGGTTGATGCTCGCAAATACGTTGCCCTGGTACTCGGTTGGCCCTTCGACCGCGACCTTCATGATCGGCTCCAGAATCTGCGGACTGGCCCGCTTGTACGCGTCCCGGAACGCACCAAGGCCTGCCGCCTGGAACGCCATGTCGGAAGAGTCGACCGCATGCGTGCTTCCGTCGTTGATCGCCGCACGGACGCCGACGATCGGGAACCCGATCGTCGGTCCCTTCTGCAGCGCGAGCTGGAAGCCTTTGTCGACGCTCGGGATATACTCGGTCGGGATCACGCCGCCTTTTATCTCGTTGACAAACTCGTACTCACCGGTCTCCGACGGTTCGATGTACCCGGCAACGCGACCAAACTGCCCGGATCCACCGGTCTGTTTCTTGTGCGTGTAGTTGAAATCCGCACGCTGCGTGATTGTCTCCCGGTACGCGACCTGCGGCGCTCCGGTCTCGACCTCGGCCTTGTACTCCCTTCGCATCCGCTCGACGTAGACGTCGAGGTGGAGCTCTCCCATGCCCTGGATGATCGTTTCCTGACTCTCAGGATCGACGTGGGTCCGGAACGTCGGATCCTCCTTGGCGAAGCGGTTGAGCGCCTTCGCCATATTGTCGGAGGACTTCTTGTCCTTTGGCTTGACCGCGAGACTGATGACCGGGTTGGGAACGTACATACTTGTCATCGAGTAGTTCAGCGACGGATCGCAGAAGGTGTCCCCCGACGCGCAGTCGATTCCAAAGAGCGCAACGATGTCGCCGGCGACGGCCTCAGTGATGTCCTCCATATGGTTGGCGTGCATCCGGATCAGCCGACCGACCTTGAACTTCCGCTGGCTGCGCGTGTTGTAGAGCTCAGCGCCCTTCTTCACGGTACCCTGATAGATTCTGATGTACGTCAGCTGCCCGTAGCTCGTGTCCTCCAGCTTGAACGCGAGCGCCACCGTCTTCGCGTTCTCATCACCGTGCAGCTCGACGGGGGCTTCATCGTGGTCAAGATCGAGCGCGGTATTCGTCACCTCGGGAGGAGACGGCAGGTAGCGGGTCACCGCGTCGAGCAGCGTCTGCACGCCCTTGTTTTTGTACGCACTACCGACGAATACCGGCGTCAGCGCGCGCTGGAGTACGCCGGCGCGGACTGCGTCGTGGATCATCGACTCGGTGACCTCCCCTTCAAGGTACGCCTCGGCCAGCTCATCGCTGAACAGGCTGACCGCGTCTATCAGTTCGTCGTGATACGCATTGGCCTGCTCGCTCATCGACGCCGGGATCTCCTCGTAGCGGATGGTCTCTCCCGACGGACCGTCGTAGTAGAGCGCCTTCATCCCAACCAGGTCGACAACACCCTCGAACTTGTCCTCCAGTCCGATCGGTAGCTGAAGCATCACGGCGTTGTGACCGAGCTTTTCGCGCAGCTGACCGCGCACGCGCAGCGGGTTCGCTCCGACCCGGTCGGCTTTGTTCACGAAGGCCACGAACGGAACATTGTACCGGTTGAGCTGCCGATCGACGGTGATGCTCTGACTCTGAACGCCGCCGACCGAACACAACACCAGCACCGCGCCGTCAAGGACGCGCAGGCTTCGCTCGACTTCGATCGTGAAATCGACGTGTCCGGGCGTGTCGATGATGTTGATCGGGGACCCTTTCCACGTCACATTCGTCGAAGCGCTCGCGATCGTGATCCCACGTTCGCGCTCGAGCTCCATCGAGTCCATCGTGGCGCCGACGCCGTCCTTGCCTCGAACCTCGTGAATCGCGTGTATCTTCTCGCAGTAAAAGAGAATGCGTTCGGTCAGCGTCGTCTTTCCGGAGTCGATGTGCGCGCTGATACCGATGTTGCGCATCTTCCTGATGTCTACACCCATTTCCTTTCCTTTCGTCTCGAATCGTTGGGTTTCCTAGTTGTCGTGAAGTCAGTACGATTCGAGGAACTCCATCCCTGCGGACCGGATGGAATGCTGCGTAAATATAGCGTCAGAGTCCTGCCCAGGCAAACGGGCGATACCGCGTCGTCGAGGTTGCTGGTATAGTCGTGAAATGCCGAATCAGCGACCAAACGGCGACGACGCGCCGGATTACCGGCGGTTCCCGTTCCATCACGCGATGCACGGGCAGTGGGCGGTCCGGCCCGAACCGCGGTGGCGGCAGCTCGTTGAGCCTGTTCCGGAGACCGTGCCGTGAGCTCGATCGGCACGCGCATCGGTCGGGCGGCGGTCGACGGAGCGAAGGCGGGCGGTCGGACCACCGTCTGGCTCCTGTCGATCATGGTGCCGGTTTCATTCGTGGTCTTCCTGCTTCGGTGGTTCGGGATTCTCGGCTTCATCAGCAGTGCTCTGGCGCCGGCGTTTGCGCTCCTGTCGCTGCCCGGGTCGACCGCGCTTGTCTTTCTGACCGGACTGTTCGTGAACCTCTACTCGGCGATCGCGGTGATGGCCGAACTCTCTCTTGATCTGCGCGAAACGACGATCGTCGCGTTGATGGCGCTCATCGCGCACAACTTCCTGGTGGAGATCTCGGTTCTCAAGGCGACCGGAAGCAGCGCGATCCGGATGATTGCGCTACGCCTGATCGCGGCCGTCGTCGGTGGCTTCGTGCTCGCGGTCGCGCTCCCGGCGGCCCTCGCCGATCGCGCTCCAACGCTCACGGTTGGCGTCGAATCG
>RECL01000040.1 GCA_007694025.1 Spirochaetaceae bacterium | reverse complement strand
CCGGGTAGTAACCGCGGAGGCGAGATGAAACGGAACTACATGCCGGCGGTTCTGTCGGCGCTTGTGGTGATCGCGCTCGCGGCGGCGTACTTTGGAGGCGTCCTGATCGTGATCAGGACGGTGTCCGATGCGGTCCTGCTGCAGGCGATCATCGCGGGGGTTGGGCTGATCGGGATAGGTGGTGTAGCGTGGGCGCTCGTCTCACGAATACTCGAACTGAAGAGAGGGCAGGAAGATGACATTGGTAAATACTGATTTCGTGTCGGGCAAAGAGATCCAGACGATCCAGGTCGTGAAGGGATCGATGATCCAGTCAAAGAACATCGGCCGCGACATCGGCGCCGGCTTCAAGAGCATCGTCGGTGGAGAGCTCAAAGGCTACTCCGACATGATCAACGAGGCGCGGTCGATCGCGACCAGGCGGATGGTGGAGGAGGCCGAATCGCTCGGTGCCGACGCGGTGATCAACATCCGTTACGCATCGGCCGCGGTCATGCAGGGCGCCGCGGAGGTGATGGTCTACGGCACCGCGGTGAAGTTCATATAGCGACCGGTCCGTCGCATCCCCGACTGGGCGCGCCCCCGGCCGGCGCACCGGCCGGGGACCGGGTGCTCCGCTTTACTCCTCGGGGCCGCCGAGCCGCGGTCGGCCTCGGCTCGCTCCCGCTCCGCCGGCCGCCCGCTGCGGCCCCTGCGGGGTACCGCTGCGCCCCCTCGCGCTACGCTCGGCGCTTGGGCGTCTTCTCCTGCCGTTCCTTCGATGTCTGCTCCTGCTTTGCGACCTTCTGCTTCTGGTCCTTCGTCTTGTCTTTCTTTCCCTTGTCGCCCATCGATCGCTCCTCGTCCGAAGCACGCTCGTTCAGACTTCTCGCATAGTAGCAGATCGCGGCGCGTGAGTCTGCTCTCGTGAGCTCACGCGTCGCGTTCGAAGAGCGCCAGGATCTCCTGCGCGTTCGACGCGTCGATGCCGCCGACGTTTTCGGCGATCAGGTCGGCGGCCAGTCGGCGCTTCTGGTCCTGCAGCGTGACGACCTTCTCTTCCACCGTGCCCGCGGTCACCAGCCGCGTGACGATCACCGGGCGGTCGCGCCCGATGCGGTGCGCTCGATCCACCGCCTGACGCTCGACCTGCGGGTTCCACCACGGATCGCAGATGAACACGTGGTCGGCGGCCGTGAGGTTGATTCCCGTTCCGCCCGCCTTGAGGCTGATGAAGAAGACGATCGGGGAGGTCGACCGCTGGAACCGGTCGATCAGCGCCGGTCGGTTTCGCGTCCGGCCGTCCAGGTAGAGCGTGTCGATTCCACGCGTCGACGCCGCGTCGCGCAGCTTCTTCAGCGCCGAAACGAACTGGCTGAACACGATCGCTCGGTGCCCTTCGGCCGCGACTTCGTCGAGCTGGTCCAGAAGGTCCTCTTCCTTGGCCGACGGAACACCCTCGCCGGTCGGATCGGCGTCCGCGGGATAGATCGCCGCCTGCCGCAGCCGCAGGAGCCCGGTCAGGATCGCCGGCCCGATCTCTGACTGCTCTCCCGACTCTATGGCGTCTTCCACCTTCGCGTAATGGTACGCGCGCATCGTCTCGTAGAAGCGAGCCTGTTTCGGGCCCATCTCGCACGTCAGGAGCGTTTCAATCCGGGGCGGAAGCTCGGGTGCGACAGCCTCCTTGGTCCTGCGCATCAGGAACGGTGATACGATCCTTCGCAGCCGCTCTATTCGGGTCTGATCTGTTTCAGAGTTGGCGACGTTTCGCTTCGGGAAACGGTGCGTGAACGACGACAGCGATCCGAGC
The DNA here is from genome assembly GCA_007694025.1 of Spirochaetaceae bacterium. GTDB lineage: Bacteria > Spirochaetota > Spirochaetia > DSM-27196 > SLST01 > SLST01. Next base: position 6,400 of record RECL01000040.1, on the reverse strand, counting down.
AGCCCCGGCACCAGGAAGTCCATGATCGACCACAGGTCGGTCGTCACGTTCTCAACCGGCGTTCCGGTCAGGCAGAGGCGCAGCCGCGACCGCAGACCCTTCAGCCGCTTCGCCGTCGTCGCGTGTGGGTTCTTGATGAACTGCGCCTCGTCCAGGACCAGGAGTCGCCATTCGATCGTCTCCAGCAGCGTAACGTCGCGCGCGGCCGTCGCGTAGCTGGTCACGACCAGGTCGACCTCCGTCAGCCGGGCGCTATCCGCGCTCCGGTCCGGCCCGTGGTGGACGCGGGTGGAGAGCGCGGGGGCAAAGCGCGAGGCCTCCCGCGCCCAGTTCGTCAGCGTCGAAACCGGAGCCACGACCAGAAACCCTCCGGCGGTCGCTGCCGGCTCAGCCGACTCGCCCGAGCGCCGCCGGCGCCGAGCCGCCGGACCCTTCGCCGTGGGCGCCGCGGCGGTGCGACGCGCTTCCTCATGGAGATGCAGCATCAGCGCGAGCGCCTGCACGGTCTTGCCCAGCCCCATGTCGTCGGCAAGGCAGCCGGACAGCCCGTGTCGTGCGAGCATCCGGAGCCACGCGTAGCCGTCGATCTGGTAGGGCCGCAGCGTCGCCGCGAGCCCCTCTGGCGGTGCGGCGTGCGTCTGCGCTGAGCCCGAGAGGATCTCGTGCGCGAACGACCTGATCGCCTCCACATCGGGATCGACCGAGTCGGCGATCTCCGCCATCTCCACGAGCGTGGCGATGTCGGCGTGTGGCGTCCGCCGGTTGCTCGTTCCGGCCACCAGATCCAGGAGGCGGCGGATGCGGTCGACGTCCGACGGATCCAGGAGCACTACCTGGTCTCCGTCACCGTACGTACCACCGTACGCCATCCGCTCGAGCTGGTGCCAGTCGATCTCGGCTCCATCCGCGTTCCGCACGATCGGGGAGAACCAGTCGGTCCCAGACGATATTCTCACGCTCACGTGTGGAGCGCGTTGGACGCGACGGCGCCCGCGGGTGGGATCCTCCAGATAGACCGTGAACCCGGCCGCGATCAGGCGGAACGCGATCGTGCACAGATCGGCGTCGTCGTGCGGCGCCTCCCACAGCCACCCGTTCTGGTCGTCCAGACGCGTCGCGTCGCTCTGCGCTATCTCGTCGCCCAGGCGCAGCGCGGCCGGTGACCCGGTGGTGGTAGCGCGGTGAATCCGGAACTCGTCGCCAACGTAGCCGTCTTCGGGCAGAGTACCCGGTAGAAGCGTGATCACGATCGAGTCGACACCGTCGGAGAGCACGAAGCATGGCTCGGGGTCGACGGTTACGACCCGGATCCTCGGCGGAAACCGAATCTGAAGGAGGTCGGGAGCGCTCGCGCAGATCCGCCCGATCGCGGCGATCTCCTCGGGAGAGACGCGACCATCGTGCGTCAGGAACTGCGCGAGCGGCGCCAGCGGCATCCGCGCGTCGGCGACCACAACCGTACCGGTGCCCTCCACAAGCATCACCGATCTTCCCATCCCCGTCCCGACGGCGCACCTGCCGGAGTCGATCACGCGGCGGTTGCCCTCCGACTGAGCATACACCGTGAGCGCGAGCGCGATCTCGGACCCCGGTCGTCCGATTGTGCTGCCGTACCGGTTGCGTGGCGGGATGAGCGGCTCGACTTCCAGATCGACGCGTTCGGGTCGGGCAAAGGTCAGCGGGTGGTTCTGCGAGCCGGAGAGGCGGTCGCTGCGGGCCTCAAACATCGGCACACCAAGGTCAAGTATCGCGTCGACGAAGGCGACCAGTGGCGCCGTTCCGCCGAGCGCGTCCAGCCGCTGCACAAGCGGCGCCGCGCGTGCATCCGACAGGAAGACCGGTTCGCCCGGTGCCAGCTGGTCAAGCCTCCCGTACTCCTCGTCGTTGCGGCGGTACTGCCGCACGCTCGACACCAGAAGCCTCCGCAGGTGATCCACCCAGACGACGAACGCGACCCGCCACCGCGTGGCTGATTCGTCGTACACGATCCGGACGCCTCGGTCCGGCGTCTCGACCACGCGCCGCGGCCGCGCGTCACCGACCGTCTGCTGGAGCTCGATCAGATAGTCGCCGACCGGATCATTCCGCTCGGGTGGCATGTGAGGCCGACGTCCGGCGACCCGTGGCTTGGGCGGCTCGAACTCGCTGCTGTCGACCCGATCGAGCGCGTCGTCGATAGCCGTAAGGTTCGCGCTCCGCGCGACCCTGGCCGCGACGTTCGTGTTCTTCAGTTCGCCGCCGCGGATCGCGGCGAGCACCGCGACCATGTGCTTGCACTCGACTCCGACCGGGCAGGTGCATTGGCTCTTCGCCGGATCGTCGATCGAGAGAAACACGGTGTAGGGGGAGTCGCGACTTCCCGCGACCAGCGCGACTACCGTGTCCCGTTCCACTCGCGTGTAGAGAACCCGGCCGCTTCGGTAGTAGCGCACGCCCCGCTCGATCGTTCGGTCGTCAAACGCGATCATCGCCACCGCCCCGCCGTGCTACCAGACCGCCCCGGCGTAGTTGTCGCGGATGATCGGGTCACGCGTGAGGAGGAACGCCCCCGCGCGCGCCGCCTGAGCGGTGATCGTCCGATCGAACGGGTCTCGGGTCCACGCGAATGAGGTTGCGTGCAGGACCGCAGCGCCTACCCCTTCGGAGTCGACCACCACTCCGAACCGGTCATGCAGAAACCCGGCGATCTGGTCGCCGGGGTACGCGATTTGCCCCTGCTCATAGAGGTACTGAAGCTCCAGGACGACCATCGCGGAGATCCGGGTCGACTGCGCCGCTTCGAGCATGTGGATCGCGGTCGGTGACAGCAGCGTGAGGTCGCCGGTGTGGACGTACGCGGCGACGTGCGTATCAAGGTAGACCGTCAAGGGTGCGCTCCGTTACCAACCAGCCCGCCGACTCCGCGGCGACCAGATCGTCGGCGGGTACACTGAGCGTGTCATGGCGAATCAGGCGGGAGGTGAAGCTCGTACCCTCTTCGGGTGTGAGTGTGAACGCGCGGTTCTTGTGCGTGACCCGCACCGAACCGCCCTGCTCGGCAAGTTCTGCGAGCACCACATAGAGCTTCTGTCGAAGTTCGGTAGCGGTCACTGGATCCCCCCAACTCGAGAATATCACGCACAAAACCGTACGTCAATATAAGTAGATAACGTACGTACGCCAAGACTCGCGCTGAGGGCTTGCAGTTTACCCGAATGGCGCTCTGTGGCATGCTCGATCACGACCACCGAGGAGGCTCCATGTCCAGCCGCAATTCGACAAATCCGCGCGACCTGTCGCACCCCCGCGACCAGATCGTCGAGTTCATGGAGCGCATCTACGGCTATGGCATGACGACGACGTCGGGCGGCAACCTGTCGATCCGCGACGACAACGGCGACGTGTGGGTCTCTCCGGCCGGGCACGACAAGGGGAGTCTTGCGCCGCACGACATCGTATGCGTGCACGCCGACGGGAGCACCGCAGGGCCGCACCGCCCGTCGTCGGAGCTGCCCTTTCACCTGGCGATCTACGCCGCGCGGCCCGACGTCCGCGCGGTCGTCCACGCGCACCCGCCCGCGCTGGTCGCGTTCAGCCTGGCCGGGACGGTTCCCGATACGCGGATCATCCCGAAGGCGCGCCTGGTCTGCGGTGACGTCGGCTTCGCGCCGTACGAGCTCCCGGGAAGCGACGCGCTCGGGCGGAGCATCGCCGCGGTCTTCGCGCGCGGCCACGATACGGTCGTGCTGGAGAACCACGGGATCGTCTGCTCGGGAGTGTCGCTCTTTGAAGCGTTCGGGCGGTTCGAGACGCTCGACTTCTGCGCGCGCCTTTCGATCGAAGCGCATCGCGTGGGAAGCCCGCACACGCTCACCGAAGAGCAGCTCGGCTTCAGCAAGGGCGACTCGCACCTGGTCGACGAGTTCGATCCGGGACCCGCGCCCAGCCGCGAGCGAGAGCTCCGCACGACGATGGTCAAGCTGATCCGCCGCGCGTACGACCAGATGCTCTTCACCAGCACCGAAGGCACCTTCTCCTGCAGGCTCGCTGACAGCGACCTGTTGATCACGCCGTACGGGGTCGACCGCAAGCGTATCGACGCCGACGACATCGTGCTCGTCGCTGCCGGCAGACGCGAGCGCGGCAAGACGCCGAGCCGGTCGCTTTCGCTCCATCAGAAGATCTACGCGCGCCATCTTGATGTGAACGCGATCCTGATCGCGCACCCGCCGAGCGTGATGGCCTACGGGGTCGCGCACGAACCGTTCAACACGCGAACCATCCCCGAAAGCTACGTGATGCTCCGCGACATCGCTCTTCTGGAATACGGCGCGCAATACACCGACCAGGACTCGGTCGCCGCGATGATCGGACCCGGCCGTCCCTTCGTGATCGTAGAAAACGACTGCGCGATCGTCGTGGGCTCCACGCTGCTGGAAGCGTTCGACCGCCTGGAGGTAGCCGAGTTCTCCGCGCGCTCGGTCATCGCCGCCTCCGCGATCGGCCCGATCACCCCAATCGCCGAAACTCAAGTGGAAGCGCTCAGGAAGGCGTTCGGGATTCGGTAGGAGCAGGGCGGGATAGTGACCTCTTGGCTGGCGTCTCGACCCACACCCTCCGCCGAGATACAATAGGAGACGTGGAACCCACCGTCGCCGACATGCGCCGCTTTCTCGAACGGAAGGTCGCCGACCGGCAGGCCCGGATCGACGCGCTGTACGCGCAGGCGTGCGCCGACTTTGATGCGATCGTCGACATGATCGTCCGCGAGGCCCGGCCGCGACGGATCGTTCAGTGGGGTTCGCTGCTGCGGCCGGAGCGCTTCCGCCTCTATTCGGACATCGATGTCGCGCTCGAAGGCGTGACCGACCCCGCCCTGCTGTCGCGGATCTACGGCCTGGCCGAGGAGTTGACCAGGTTCCCTGTGGACATCGTAGAGCTCGAACGGATCGAGCCCGAGTTCCGTGAGAGTATCGAGGCGAACGGGAGGGTGGTGTATGAGCGCGCGTGAGGAAGCGGCACTTCTGGTGACCGAGATCCGCCGATCGCTCGCGGTGCTCGACCGGATCGAACTCTTCTACGACGAGCACGCGGCGCCCGGTGAGTCCGACGAGCAGCGCACGACAACGCGCGCGATCGTCATCGCCGAGACGCTCGTGAACTACTACACGTGCCTGGAGACCGTGTTCTTCCGAATCTCGCAGTACTTCGAGAACCATCTGGCCTCCGACCGGTCGCACACCGACCTGCTCGACCGCATGGTCCTGTCGATACCGAATACTCGACCGCGGGTGATCGGCGACGCGACACACCACGCGCTGCGCGAGCTCCTGCGCTTCCGCCACTTCAAGCGCTACTACTTCGAGTTCGACTACGACTGGGATCGACTCGACTTCCTCAGGAAGAAGCTCTCCGACGCACGTGGTTCGGTTCGGGCCGAACTGGACGCGTTCATCGTCGCGCTCGAGGCGATCGCCGCCGATTCGTAGCCCGATGCTACCGGGCGATCCGACCCGGCGCGGGGATCCAGGGGCTACAGCTTGAACTTCACGACGCTCGTTGTGCCCTGGTGGTTCTCCATCGCGAAACTTCCATCGAGCTGCTCCGCGAGCATACGTACCAGCGCGAGCCCGAACCCTGTCGGTGCATCGTTGTCGACTCCCGTTCCGCTCCCGATGCCGTCGTCGTGGACCGTGACCGTTACCCCGCTCCCCGACTCTTCGATCGCTACGGAGAGCGATCCGGCATCCCGGTCGACAAACGCGTACTTGAACGCGTTTGTCACCAGCTCGTTCAGGATGATCCCGACCGAAACCGCTCTCCTGGCGTCGATCGCGAAATCTGCGATCCGTGTCTCCACCGTGATGCTGCCGTTGTGCGGGTAGACTCGCGCGATCGACGTAATCACTCCTTCGGCGTAGTCGCGCATCGACACGTCCTGGTATTCCTCGCCGAGCAGCAGCCTCTCATAGAGTGCGCTCATGCTGCGAACGCGCGACGCCGCGTCTTCGAGCGCGCCTCTGGTTTCCGTCCCGACTGCCGAGTCCGCCTGCAGCGACAGTAAGCTCGCAATCGCTCCGATGTTGTTCTTGACCCGGTGGTGGATTTCCTTCAGAAGCGACTCTTTCTCCACAAGCTGTCGCGCCATGTCCGATTCGGCACGCTTGCGGGCGCTTATATCCTGTGCGACCAGCAACGCGCATCGCCCACCGTCCAGCGTGAGCGGCACGACCGCGAACCGGATCCAGATCGCTCCATCCTCGAACCGCTCGATCTCCTTGTCCTGCTCGGGAACGCCCGATCCGCCGTTCAGGACATGCCGGATTGCGGCATCGAGCTCGCAATCGCAGCACAGCGGCGTGTCGCCACACCCTTCCTGATGCTCGAGACAGTGGCGGCAGCGAAGGTAGTCTCCGCATCG
>RECL01000138.1 GCA_007694025.1 Spirochaetaceae bacterium | reverse complement strand
TGACCTGCCAGACCGCGATCGACGCAAAGAGCGCGTAGAGCCCGGTCGCAAACGCCACCGCGAGCTGCTGCGACAGGAACGCGCCTCCCGCGTACCCGATGACGGTGCCGGCCGACCACGCGAACCACGCGCCCGCCTCGACTCCCATCACGAAGTACGGGTCGAGCTGTTGGCCGGGCCCCGCCGGCGGCTCGGTCGACGCGACCGAGAATACTTCGTCGGTGAGGCCGAACGCGAGCAGCGCCGACATCGGTCGCGATAGGCGCGGGAGCCGTCGCGACAGGTTCGCGCCGAACAGGAGGTGTCGAAGGTTCAGGAGGAATACCGCCAGCATGATCTGACCGGCGCCGGTTCCCGACGCGATCAGCGACAGCGCCATGAACTGCGCGGCACCGGCAAACACGATGAGCGACATCGCGGTCACCGGACCCGCCGCGATCCCGGCCGCTCGGCCGAGGATGCCGAAGGTGATCGCGACCGGAACGTACCCGACCGCGATCGGAGCCGCTACGCGCAGACCGTGCAGAAACGCCCGACCGCGTGACGGCGGCGACACGGTCGGATCAGCCACGTCGTCGCCCGGCAGGCACCACCTCTACACGCAGCCGCTCGGCAACCTGGAAACTGAGCGGACGTCGTTCACCGGCGACCGAAACCGTGACCGTTCCGGCATCGACGTCGCGCGCAACCACATCCACGGCGGCCCCCGGGACCAGCCCCGCGCTCTTCAGGAAGCTCAGGAAACCGCTGTCGTCGTGCTCGACCCGCACCAGACGCACGGTCGCCGCGCCGGGCACCTCGGCGAGCGTCGGCCCGTCCGAATGCACGATCGATCCGTCTGCGGCGGGGATCGGATCGCCGTGCGGATCGGTCGTCGGATGCCCCAACAGCTCGTCGATACGCCGCAGCAGCCGGTCGCTGACCGCGTGTTCGAGCACCTCGGCCTCTTCGTGAACCTCGGCCCAGTCGAGCTTCAACACTTCGACCAGGAAGAGCTCGACCAGGCGATGGCGACGGAGCACGTCGAGCGCTTCGCGTCGGCCGGCGTCGGTCAGCACCACGCCCGACCGTGGCCGATAGTCGACCAGACCCGCATCGCTGAGGCTCTTCATCATTGTCGTCACCGTACCTGGAGTGACCCCGAGCGCGGTCGCAACCTCACCGAGCCCGATGAGCGTCCGATCGGTACCCTCCGACGCGATGAAGATTCGCTTCAGGTAGTCTTCAGTGGTGACGCTCACGCTTCGATCATTCGTCCCGGCTACTTCGGCTCGGGGGCTGTCTTCGCTTCGCGTTCGTACTCACGCTCCGCTATGAGATCTTCGAGCCGTTCCTTTTCGGCGACGAGCTCCTCAAAAGACAGCGAGCCCGCGTCGGTCGGATGTCGCTCGGGAACGCGGATGCCCTGCGACCTCAGGAACGTGTCGATCTTTGCACGGTTCTGCGTGTACGCGTAGTAGCCGGCTGCGGCAACGCCCAGACCGACAAGGAATCCAGTTACGTGATTACTCGTGATAGCCATATGTGTCCTCCTCCTACTTGTCTATCGCAAACTTGATCGTTCGATCAGACCCATCGAGCCCCTCGAGCATCGAGTCGTGGCGTCGTGACATCTGCCGCATCTGATCCAGAAAACTACCCGGAGAGTGTGTGGATCCGCCTACCAGATCCGTGAACAACGACGACACGAAGTGAATCAGCGAATCTCCGCGTTCGGTCGCGCGGTGACCCTTCACCGTAACTTCGTAGTGACCGGCGCTGTCGCCGTGATTGGCCTGAACGACGTAGCGCTCGGGCGCGGTTCCGGTCACGTGCCGGGCGAACGTCGCAAGCCACGCGACCGCAGCCGCCGGGAGCACCGCGCCGCGCGCAAACGCGCTGGCCAGGTAGACGACCGAAAGCGTTTCGGGGTGGAAGTCACCCCGCTGATGGTACTCACGCCACGCGTGACTGATGATCGCCAGAGCCGTTCCAATCCCCGCCGTCGTCGTCAGGATGCGAGCAGTCGGAGCGGCTACGCCAACGAGCGCGCCCACGGCTGCCCCGACGATCGTAGCGCCTGACAGCAATCCGTACGCGTCGATCGACTCTCGCGTCGGCGTGGTGTCTATCGATACCGGCTGCAACCCCGACACGACGCCGACCGCCATCGCAATACGCAGTACGAGTTCGCTCACGTCGATGCAGGTCGGGTCGAAGCGAACCGTGATCGACCTGGAGACGGGACTGTACGTCAGGGTGGCGATCCCGTCGTGCGCCCGGACAAGCCGTTCGACGTGATCGAACGATGTCAGCGCCGGATCGCACCGCAACCGGACCCGGCCCGGGACGTGGTGCAGTATCGTGAGCCCGTACATCTCCACTACGCCTTCCCTCCCTTGGTCAGATCGTACGACAGAAGCCTGGTCGAGTTGGCCACGACCATAACGGTGGTCGCGTTGTGCAGCACGGCGGCCCAGAAGACCGGCAGCAGACCAAGCGACGACAGCACAAGCCCAGCCGAGTTGATACCGATCGCGGCCACAAAGTTCTGTTTTACGATGCGCATGGTCTTTCGGGCAAGCCCCACGGCTCCCGGGAGGAGCAGCGGGTTGTCGGGCGCGATCGTGATGTCGGCGGCATCGATGGCAATATCGGTTCTTGCTGCACCCATCGCAATACCGACATCCGCGTACGCGAGCGCGGGTGCGTCGTTGATGCCGTCGCCCACCATTACCACACGAATGCCCTTGGACTGCAACCGCAGGATGGTATCCGCCTTGGTCTCGGGCATTGCCTCCGCTGTGAATCGGTCGAGAGCCATCCGCGACGACACGACCTCGGCCTGCTGCTCCATGTCACCGGTCAACAGGATGATGTCATCGAAACCGTTGTTGCGCAGGCGGTTGACGGCCTTCTTCATGTTCTCTTTGAGATCATCCTTGACCGCGATCACACCGGCGAGGCGATCCGCGATTGCGACGTACACCACGCTCTCACCGCGCGCCGCGCATTCGGAGACAACCGCGTGCGCAGCGTCAAGGTCGATCCCTGCATCTCGGACGTACGTCCTGCTCCCGACGATCACTCGGGTCCGTTCTATCCGTGCAGTGACTCCGCGTCCCGCTTCTACCTGGACTCCGTGCGCTCGCAGCGTCCGGACCCGCTGCTGACGGGCGCGAGAGAGAATCGCCGTGGCCATCGGATGCGTCACGGTCTTCTCGGCCGCCGCCGCGTACTCGATCAACATGGCCTCGGTTACTCCGGGGTCGAGCGACCGGGCAAGCGCCACCACCGGTTGCCCGGTAGTGACCGTTCCGGTCTTGTCGAGCACGAGGGTATCGGCGTCGGCAAGGAGTTCCAGGTAGTTGCCGCCCTTGATCAGCACGCCCTGCCGAGCCGCGTTGGAGATCGAGCTCGCGAGCGCGGTCGCCGTCGACAGCCGAACGCCGCACGAGTAGTCGATGATGAGCATGTTGAGCGCGCGGACCGGGCTGCGCGTGAGCGCAAAAACCAGTATCGCCAGCAGGAAGTTCACCGGGATGAACTGCGCGCTGAAGCGATCGGCAAAGAACTGTATATTCGCTTTCCTGTGCGTAGCCTCTTCAACCAGATGGATCACGCGTCCGGCGGCCGTCTCGTCGCCCACCCTGTGCGCGAGCACGGTCAGCGATCCGCTTCGGACCACTGTCCCCGCGAAGACCTCATCACCAGGCACTTTGTTGGCGGGCAGAAACTCTCCGGTTATCGATGCCTGATCGACAGCGGCGGTACCGTCGACGACGACGCCGTCGACGCTGATCCGTTCCCCGGTACCGGTCAGGACGTGATCGCCCGGCGACAGATCCTCCAGCGCGACCCTCTCAAGGTCACCTTCCACGACCTTCCAGACCTCGGTTTCGCCAACGCTGAGCATGCTCCGGATCGCCTTTCGCGTGCGGTCCATCGAATACGCGGTCAGAAGCTCTGCGATATCGGCAAGGAAGATCACGGTCAGCGCCGAAACGGTTTCACCGGTCAACAGGCTCGCGACTATAGCGGTCGCGCTCAGCGTATCGGCATTCGGCCGCCGGTGGGTAAACAACGATCGAACGCCGCTCACCAGAATCGGCCAGGCCAGGAAAACGCTCGTCAGGAACGGCAGGCGGAAGACCTGCGACATCAGGCCCCGGCCGACAGTGGCCCTCATCGAACGTCGCATGAGCATCGTAACCGCAAGCGCGCCACCGGCGGCGGCTACGCGACCAACCAGTTCGCCGAGCGGTTCGTTCTGTACCCGCCGCTCGCTCACGGGCAGCTCGTATCGCTCGGACCGTTCGGCCTTCAGCGCCTCCAGGGAGTACTCACCGATCGCGTACTCGGCCGCTTCGCGGACGTCATCGACAGTGATCTCATCGTGTCGATAGGTGACCAGTATTGATCCGGTCAGCGGCGTTATCACAACATCCTGAATACCATGAGCGACGCGGATGCGTGCGCCGACCTCGTGAGCGACATCCACCAGATAGCGCAGACCCCGATTACGCAGGCGAACCCGCCCGGGAAGCGAGTGGACTATCGGGCATTCGAGCAGATTAGCGGCCATCGCGATCCCCGCCCGACCACACCGATTCGGGCACCGTGAGCGACACTCCGGGCCTGACGTCCTGGCTATCAAGAAAGCCCAGGAGCCGGTCCATCGCGGATCGCCGGGCGTCCGGCGCGAGCGCGGTGAACCGCGGCGCGAGCTCGACGATAAGGCGCAGCGCGGCACGCACGAAGAGGACAATGTCAGCCTCTGTGAGCGACGGCTCGTACTCGATGAGTAGAGTGGACGTGGGTCTGCTCGCCTCCACGCGTCGGACCCCGGCGATCGTCCGGACCGCAACCGCCTCCAGATCGGCGATCGACCACGCCGCCGGAACAGACGCGATCGCGGGGACGTGCAATCTGACCCGACCGGGTAGCGAATGGAGAACATCGACGCGAGCGATCAGACCCGAAAGCGCATTGAGCACCATCGTCACGTGCCGCCCCTCGATGCCCCGCGCCGGCGGCCGCTGAGCATATAGGCCGTAGCCCACCAGGTCAGCGTCACGACAGCCGGTATCGCGGCGGCCGATTTCCGCACCGACAGAACGGTCGCGGCGGCCATGAGGACGGTCGGAACCGCGAAATCGAGATCGACCGCGCCGCGGGTTACGTCCATCAACGCCAGGTTAAGCGCGTCGATCGCGTCGTCGGTCAGCCTGCTCAGCGCTCCCGGCGGCGGCGTGTCATGCACGTGGTCAAGCCCGGTAAGCGCCAGAATCCCTGCCTGTACTGTCTGAGCGTCAATCCGCGTCGGGTCGTACTTCACCACCACACTGCCCGCACGCGGATCGGCGCACACCTGTACGACACCGGGTAGTCTGGGAAGCTCCTGTTCCACCTTCTGCGACGCGACGGTGTCTCCGATCAGGCACGCGCACACAAACCGAACCCGGCCGGGAAGCTGGTGGCGAACCTCGAGCGCTCCCCAGTAGTTCGGCAACCGCGCCACACCGGATCGGGAGTCAGCGCGCCGCGACAGGAGAGTAGATGCGATCAGTCCAAAAAGCAGGTGCATACGCCATCCAATTTGATTACCCAAAATACAACCGCTGCGCAATCAAAATCAAGCAACGGCTGCGCTCAGCAGGTTGACCCGCGACTCCTACACGATTTCCAGCGCGTCGCGCGACGGAAGCGTCGGGAATGGCGCGGTCGGCAGCGTCTGATACCAGTACGCGACCGACGCGATGTCGTCGCGCAGCGGCAGAAACCGACCTTCCGAGTGCCAGCCGAGCGCCTGGATCGTCACGCGCAACCGCGACTCGAACCGGATTGGATCGGCGATGTGCCAGCGGTACATCCCGAAGCGCTGCTGAGAGTCGTAGAGCCCGTCGGGCCGGATCACCTGCGGGAGCCCTGCGTACGGCGTCGTGAACTCCCGGTAGCCGCCCCGCTCCTTGCCCACGTCGAAGTTGTACGATCCGCAGAAGTAGTCCTCGGTGCCGGTGCCGCAGATCGTGGGGTACTCGTCGTCGTCGTCCAGGAAGAACTTGATCTCGCCTTCCCCCCACCAGCCGGTGTTGTTGACACCCCACGCGATGTACGTCCCTGCGTACTGCCCCGCGCCACTGACGCCGTCGAGGATCACGTGGTCGCTCTTATAGTCGAGCGGGTTGGATCGCCTGAACTGCGCGTGAAAGTACGCGTAGTCGTCTGGCACATCGGTGAGCGTGTAGTTGACCTGGTAGTAGAGCGTGGAGTCCTTGGTTCCGATATTGGTCATCGTCATCCGGGCACGCCTTCGAAACGGCATTTCCCAGTAGCAGTTGAACGCGCTGCCCGGGTTCACGCAGACGGCGAGCGACGACACCTGCGCGTAGCGACCCCAGCCGCACGCGAAGAAGTCACCGACGGGGCACTCCACCGACGGCTGCTCCTGATCGTCCCAGTAGATCCGCAGGATGTGTTCGCGCCACGCGCCGGTCTGCGTGAGCCAGATCTGCTGGATCGCCCCCGACCCTTCGATATCGGCCATCGTCAGCGTCGACCCTGCAGGAATACGAACGTTCGGCCGCACCTTCCACCCTGGGCCCAGATCTCGCGCGGGGTGCGTGTCAGGAATGTCGGTGCTCCGCGCTCCCCCGCCTGCTTCACCGGTCGGATTCTCCGGAGAGATCGATCGGCTACGCGCCGTTGACCGTCGCGCGAGGGTCCCCATATCGGATCCGAGTCCGTTGTACCGTAGCTCCACTCCGTTTGCCATACACGCTCCTCACCACATTCTCCCGATTCAAACGCGACTTGACCAGCACCGGTCGCCAGACGCCGCGCCGCGCATTACCTTCACCGAACAATGGGAAAGAAGAACCTGTGCGAATGGACGAAGTCCGATCTGAAGGCAAAGCCGGGCAAGTACGCCCGGCTCGTCCTCCCGCCGCGCTACCTCTGCACCGCGTGCGGCCGCGTCGCGTCCGACGCCGACCGGCTCTGCAAGCCAGTGCGGCTTTCCGACCCTACCAGTTCGTAAACGAACCGTCGTCACGGCGAAGGCTGCCGAGCGGCTTCGGCTCGTACGGGTAGCGAGCGAGCGCGTCGTGGTTGAGCTCGATCCCGAGTCCGGGTCGCGTCGGCGGCAACAGGTGTCCGTCTGACCACTCCGGCTGGTGCACGATCAGGTCGCTCAGGCTCTCCCCGGGTCGGCGGGGAAGCTCCTGCACGCCGAAGTTTGGCGTCGCCAGGTTCAGGTGCAGGCACGCCGACGTGCTCACCGGGCCGATCGGGTTGTGTACCGCGAGCCTGATATAGTGCGTTTCGCACCAGCCGGCGATCTTGCGCGCCTCGGTGAGCCCGGCGCAGATCGCAAGATCGATCCGCGCGTAGTCGATCAGGTCTTCTTCGACGACCTGACGGAACTCCCACTTGCTGCTGTACTGTTCGCCTGCGGCGATCGGCACGCCGGTTCGCGACCGGAGCATCCGGTACGAGTCGTAGTTTTCGCTTCGGAGCGGGTCCTCGATGAAGTACGGCCGGTACTGCTCGACCTGGCGGCACAGCGTCACCGCGTCGCTCGGGTCGAGGCGCGTGTGAACGTCCATGCAGATCTCGAGGTCGTCGCCGAACTCGGCGCGGATCGCTTTGAACCTGGATACGCCGTCACGGACGGCGCGGCCCGGGTCGATGCGCTCGCCGTCGGCGGGAAGGTCGAACCGGACGAATCGCCACCCCTGGTCGACGGCTCGCCGACAGTCTGCAACGAGCTGTTCATCATCGTCCCCGCGCACGTGCGGGTAGCAGATGACCTTGTCGCGCACGCGCCCGCCGAACAGGTCGTAGACCGGCACCCCGAGCGCCTTGCCCTTGATGTCCCACAGCGCCATATCGATTCCGGCGATCACCGACGACACGATCCGCTGCGCCGGAAAGAACCCGCCGCGGAACATCAGCTGCCACAGGTGCTCGATCCGGAACGGATCTTCACCGATCAAGAGCTCGCGCAGGTTATCGAGCGCGCCGATCATCGCGCGCTCGTGACCGGTCAGCCCGGCCTCCCCCAACCCACGGATGCCTTCGTCGGTCTCCACTTCGATGAACAGAAAGGTGCGCCACTCCTTGACCGGGTACGCATTGACGGCGGTGATCTTCATCGCTGCTCCTCCAGCCGCCCCCTATACCGAGTTCTCAGCAGCGAGGGTTCGGCGACGACCTCAGAATAGCAGCGTCGCCGCGATGCGGGAAGCGGTCGG